>DATKQH010000386.1:0-12201 GCA_035532775.1 Streptosporangiaceae bacterium | reverse complement strand
GTCCGCCGGTGTCCTGCATCGGCGGCTGGTCATCCTGGAGGCTCTCCTCATACGGTCCCGGCTGGTCCCCGCTCTCACGGCGGCGGCGTCGCAACACGTCCGTGCTCCCCTACCTTGCCTGACATGCCTGCACTGCACTGCACTGCTGAAGACTCACACACCACCCGGGCCATCACCCAAGCCGGCTCGCCGGATCACCTCCGGCGAACGCCGCCAGGCCCGTCATGGCACAGCGGCGGCGTGCCCTCCCGTCGAGCCGAACCCGCCCTCGCCCCTTGCCGATCCGGGCAGCCTGCTCACCTCGCAGAACACCGCGCGCTCGACTCGCTGGATGACCAGCTGCGCGATCCGGTCGCCCCGGCTGAAGCGCACCGCGGCGTTCCGGTCAGTGTTGATCATCGTCACGGCGATCTCTCCACGGTACCCCGCGTCGATCGTTCCCGGCGCGTTCACGAGGGTGACGCCATGCCGCGCGGCCAGCCCGGACCGGGGGTGGACGAACGCCGCGTAGCCGTCAGGCAGCGCGATCGCGATGCCGGTACCGACGACCGCGCGCTCGCCGGCTGCGAGTTCGACGTCACGCGCCGCGTACAGGTCCACCCCGGCGTCTCCGGGGTGCGCCCGCTCGGGCAGCGGCAGGCCAGGGTCGAGCCGCCTGATCAGCACCTCGACGCGGTCAGCCTGGATGGTCATCTCAGCATGCTCCATTTCAGGCGGTCCGAATATCAGGGCGGCGGAACATCGGGGCGGGCGGATCAGTGCGGGTCAGGAGCGCCAGGCTCCTGGTCATGGTCATGGTCGCCACGCAGGTACGGCCACGCGTAGGAGATCACAGCGGCGCTCGGCACCGCGACGATGGCGCCGGGAATGCCGGCCACGATACCGCCTGCGGCCAGCACCACGATGATCGCCAGCGGATGAAGCCGCACGATCCGGCCGACGACGAGCGGCTGGAGCAGATGGCTCTCGATCTGGTTCTCGGCCAGGAACACGGCGAGCAGGATGACCGCGGCGATCCATCCCTTGGTCGCGAGCGTGATCACGATCGCCAGCGCGCCCACGACCAGGATTCCGACCAGCGGTATGTAGGCGGCGATGAAGACGAGAATGACCAGCGGTACCACGAGCGGCACGCCGAGCAGCCACAGGGCCAGCCCGATGAAAACGGCATGGATGGCGGCGACGACGGTGGTGCCCCTGATGTAGCTGATCAGCGCCTGCCACGCGGCGTCCCCGGCCTGAAAGGCCCGCCTGCGGGCGCTCGGACGCAGGCCGCCGACCAGCCAGGTCCAGATCTTGCGGCCGTCCTTGAGCAGGAAGAACGTGATGAACGCGGTCAGGATCAGGCCGGTCAGCACCTCGATGAAGTACCGGCCTCCGGTCACCACCGTGCCGGCGACCACCGACTTGTGCTGGGCCAGGTAGTTGAGCAGCTTGCTGGACAGCTGGTCAAGCCTGATCCCCCTGAACCGGAACGGCGGCCCGGCCAGATACGCCTGTACTTCGTGGACGGTGCGCCGGACCTCGGACGCCAGCTGCGGATAGTCCGCCTGGACCCGGTTAGCGACCAGCGTCCCCGCGCCGGCCAGCACGGCGATCGTGGCCAGGAGGGTGCACCACGTCGCGGCCAGGGCCGGCAGGCCGATCCGCTGCAGCAGCGCCTTCAGCGGCTGGAGCAGGGCGGACAGCAGCAGCGCCGCGATCAGCGGCAGGACGACCAGGCGGAGGGCATCGGCGACCTTGAACGCCAGGTAGACAACGGCCGCCACCAGCAGCAGCCGCCACGACCACGCTGCCGCGCTCCGGAGCAGGTCAGGTACGCCAGCCTCCGATGGCCGGCCCGCACCGCCAGCCTCCGATGGCCGGCCGGCACCGCCTGCCGCCGGTGGCCGGCCGGCACCAGGGGCGCTCCCCTCGGGCTCACCCTCAGGTCCCGCGGACGCTCCGGGCCCGGCTGGCCGGTACCCCCCGTTCTCCGGGGCGGCCTCCCGCCGGCCCGCTGACCCGCCATCGGCCGGCCCGGCGCCTGCCGCGTGACCAGCAGAGCCCCAGGCGGCGCGCAGCCGCGATGCCAGCCCGCGCGCCGCTCCCCTCACTGACCCGCCGTCCGTGCTCATGGCCTCCATGTAACCAACTACCGTGGAACAATGCGCGTCTACCGAGAACGACTCGTCGTGCCGGCCTCCTGGTGGCTGCTCGTCACCGCCTGCGCGGCGCTGCTCGGGACCACGTTGTGGGCGGGCCTGAGCGTCAGCACGGCCCTGCTGATCTACGCCGTCCTGGAAGGCGCGTGCGCGGTGACGCTGATCGCCTGGGGCTCAGCGAGGATCACGGTCACCGAGAGCCAGCTGCGGGCCGGCTCGCAGCGCCTGCCGCTCTCGCAGGTCGCCGAGGTCGCGGCGCTGGATAAGGCGCAGACCAGGGCGCTGCGCGGGCCGCGCGCCGATCCAGCCGCCTACCTGCTGGTCAGGCCCTACCTGCCGTGCGCGGTCTATGTGGAGATCGACGGCCGGCCACCGGAGCGACCGTACTGGCTGGTTGCCACCAGGAAGCCAGTCAGGCTAGCCGAGGCCATCGAGCGCGCCAGATCGGCCGCGCCGGTCGCTGACCACGCCGAGGAGTACCGGGTCGCACGGCCGGCCCCCGACGCCGTGGGATGATTGCTGCTGGCGATGAGGCGACGTGATCGTGGGCAGCCAGGACAGTCGGATCGCTCACCGTGGAAAGGACGGCAATGCCTGCTAAAGGCGGCGACTACGGCAGCAAGGCGGTCACGGCGCTAGCCGGCGCGGCCGCCGCGTTTGTCGCGCGCAAGGCGATCAGCTTCGCCTGGACGAAGGCGACAGGACGCGAGCCGCCGGGCAAGGCCGAGGATCCGGAGGTGGCGATCGGCGAGGCACTGGCCTGGACCGTGGTGCTCGGCATCGGGGTCGCCGTAGCCCGGCTTCTGGCGGTCCGGCTCGCCGCCCGCCAGTCGGCGAAGCATCTGGCCCCGCCGCCTGCCTGACCCGGCCCGCGCCCGGCAGCAACAGGCTCTACGCTGTTGGCGTGCACTCCAAAGACCGGTCCACGCTCTCGTTCAAGATCGTCTACGCGCTCCGGCATCCGGGCAGGATCGCCGGGTACGTCAGGCGCCGCAGTCGTGACGCCTGGCTGCTGCGGAAATCGCCCGACCATGTCAGCTACTACCGCGCGGTGATGCGCTCGGACGCGTCCCGCAGCCCTGAGGCGGCGGTCGGCAGTCACAGCCATGAGTACTGGCTCCAGGTCGGCCAGCTGCAGTTCGACTATGCCACCGGTCACGGGCTCAAGCCCGACATGCGGATGCTGGAGATCGGCTGCGGCAACCTGCGGGCCGGCCGGCTCTTCATCGACTATCTCGAGCCTGGCTGCTACTACGGCATCGACATCTCCCCCGACATCCTGCTCTCGGCGCAGGACACGATCGCCGACTACGACCTGCGCGCGAAACTGCCGCACCTGACCCTGGTCAATGACCTGCGCCTGCACTTCCTGCCCGACGCCGCGTTCGACTTCGCGCACGCGCACAGCGTGTTCTCGCACTCCCCGATCGAGGTGATCGACGAGTGCCTCGCGCACGTCGGCCGGATCATGGCGCCGGGCGGCTTCTTCGACTTCACCTTCGACCGGACCGACGGCCCCGAGCATCATGTCCTGCGCGAGGACTTCTACTTCCGGACTGAGACGCTCATCGCCCTCGCGGCCAGGCATGGCCTCGAAGCGACGTTCATGGACGACTGGGAGCAGAACGGTCATCCGCAGTCGAAGATTCGGGTGACTCTTCCCGTCGTGTCTGGACCCGGACCTGGGTGAGGGGGCAACGTGATGCGGGCACCTTATTGCTGACGTCCGCGACCGACGGGAGCACCGGATGGCTGAGCCGCAAGTCCTCGCGATCGTTCTGGCGGGCGGCGCCGGCAAGCGGCTGGCACCGCTCACCGCTGACCGGGCCAAGCCGGCGGTTCCGTTCGGGGGCCTGTACCGGCTGATCGATTTTGCCCTGTCCAACCTGGTCAATGCCGGCTGCCGCCGGATCTGCGTGCTGACCCAGTACAAGAGCCACAGCCTGGACCGCCACATCACCACCACGTGGCGGCTGAGCAACCTGCTCGGCAACTACGTCACGCCGGTGCCTGCGCAGCAGCGCCTCGGGCCGCACTGGTACACCGGCTCCGCCGATGCCATCTTCCAGTCGCTGAACCTGATCTACGACGACGGGCCCGATATCGTCGCGGTCTTCGGCGCGGACCACGTGTACCGGATGGACATGACGCAGATGGTCCACCAGCACGTCGCGGGCGGCGCGGGCGTCACGGTAGCGGCCATTCCCGTCGACCGCAAGGAAGCGTCGAGCTTCGGGGTGATCCAGACGGGGAGCGACGGCCGCACGGTGGAAGCGTTCCTGGAGAAGCCGGCCGATCCGCCGGGGCTGCCGACCGACCCGAACATGTCCTATGCCTCGATGGGCAACTACGTGTTCAGCACCGACGTCCTCGTCGAGTCGCTCCGTCAGGACGCCGCCGACGACGGCAGCAGGCACGACATGGGCGGCGACATCCTGCCCATGCTCGTCAGGCAGGGATGCGCCCAGGCATACAACTTCCTGGAGAACGAGGTGCCAGGCGCGGATCCGCGTGATACCGGCTACTGGCGGGACGTCGGGACGCTCGACTCTTATTTCGAGGCGCACCTGGACCTGTGCGCCGTGCACCCGATCTTCAATCTGTACAACGACCGGTGGCCGATCCTGACCTACGTGCCGTCGCAGCCGCCGGCCAAGTTCGTGCACGACAGCGGCGACCGCGTCGGCCGCGCGATCAACAGCGTGGTGAGCAACGGGGTGGTCGTCTCGGGCGGCCTGGTTCTCGACTCGGTGCTGTCACCAGGCGTGCGGGTCAATTCCTGGTCCCGGGTCGAGCGCTCGGTCATCATGCACAACACCCGGATCGGCCGGTACGCCGTCGTCCAGAACGCCATTCTCGACAAGAACGTGGTCGTGCCCGACGGCGCGGTCGTAGGGGTGGACAAGGAGCATGACCGGGCTCGCGGCTTCGTGGTCTCGGCTGGCGGCATCACCGTCGTCGGCAAGGGCCAGGAGGTCGCCCCGTGACGACGGCACGCGAGCATTCCGGAGCCCAGCAGCTCAGGAAGGTCAACGTCGCCCTGCTCACCAGGGAGTACCCGCCTGAGGTCTACGGCGGCGCCGGCGTCCACGTCGATTACCTGGCCCGTGAGCTGCACGACCTGGTCAGCCTGACCGTGCACTGCCAGGGGGCCGACCGGCCAGGAGCCATCGCGCACCGGCCGTGGGACCTGCTCGACGGGGCCAATGCCGCGCTCCGGACCGTCTCGGCCGACCTGTCCATGGCCGCTGCCGTGGCCTCGGCCGACGTGGTGCACTCGCACACCTGGTACGCGAACCTGGCCGGGCACCTGGCCGCCACCCTGTACGGGATTCCGCATGTGATGACGATGCACTCGCTCGAGCCGTTGCGGCCATGGAAGTCTGAGCAGCTCGGTGGCGGCTACGCGCTGTCGTCCTGGTGCGAGCGGGTGGCGGTGGATTCGGCCGCCGCGGTGATCGCGGTCTCGGCCGGGATGCGCGCCGATGTGCTGGCCACCTATCCGTCGCTGCCGGCCGCTCGCGTGCACGTGATCCGCAACGGCATCGACACCAGCGAGTACGCCCCCGACGAGGGAACCGACGTGCTTGAGCGGCATGGGATCGACCCCGATCGGCCGACCGTCGCCTACGTGGGCAGGGTGACCAGGCAGAAGGGCCTGCCCGTGCTGCTGCGGGCGGCCGAGCTGCTCGACCCCGAGGTCCAGCTGGTGCTCTGCGCCGGGCAGGCCGACACCCCCGAACTCGGCGCCGAGGTCACCGGGCTCGTCGAGCACCTGCGTGACACCAGGTCAGGGGTGATCTGGCTGAACGGGATGCTGCCCAAGTCCGAGGTGATCCAGATCCTCAGCCACGGCACGGTCTTCGCCTGCCCGTCCCTGTACGAGCCGCTGGGAATCGTCAATCTGGAGGCGATGGCCTGCGGCACAGCTGTGGTGGCATCGAATGTCGGCGGAATCCCTGAGGTCGTGGCGGACGCCCAGACTGGCCTGCTCGTGCCGCCCGACGACCACGTCCTGCTCGCCGAGGCCATCTCCTCCTTGGTCAGCGACCCGGCAAGGGCGGCGGCCATGGGCCAGCTCGGCCGTCAGCGGGTGACCGCGGAGTCCAGCTGGGCCAGCATCGCCGCACGGACCGCGGCCCTGTATACCGAGCTGGCCCGCGAGGCGGAGCTGTCCCGCGGCCCGGCGGCCACCTGACCAGGATTACGCGTGGCTCCGATCCTGGCATCCAATGCCGAGCGCGATGCGGTCGCACAGCGTCTCCAGGTGGCGTTCGCCGAGCACCGCCTGAACGACGACGAGTTCGATCAGCTCACGACGATCGTCGCGGTCTCGTACAAGTCGAGGACCGAGATCCTGCTCGAGGACGGGGCCAGCCGGACTCAGGTGACCGAGCCGGCCGCCGCACCGGTGACCTGTTCGCCCCACCGGGCGAGTTCCGCCTCCAGGTCGAGCGGGGCGATCATCTCGCCGCTCGCCATCTCCTGCTCCCAGTGCTCGGCCGGCACCCGCCACATGACCTCGAACTCGATGCCGCTCGGGTCCTTGGCGTACAGGGACTTGGAGACGCGGTGGTCACTGGCTCCGACCAGGGCGCCCCTGGCGGTGAGCCTGGCCCGGATGTCGGCCAGGTCGGCAAGGGTGCCAACCTCCCACGCCAGGTGATACAGGCCGAAGTAGCGACCGGCCGGAAGCGCGCCGTCGGGCACCGCGAACACCCCTAGGTCATGATCGTTGGCACTGTCAGGCGCCCGCAGGAAGGCGGCCCGGCCTGGTACCTCCATGCGCACCTCGAAGCCAAGCGCGTCACGGTAGAAGTCGACGGTGGCGGTCAGGTCGCGAACGTAGAGCACGGCGTGGTTCAGACGGCGTACGGGCATCTCAGCTCCCATGAATCGTGATACCGGTAGTGAGAATGCGGCAGGCCGGGCAGAGATTCCCCGGCGCGGCTAGTAAGCCGGTACCGCACCGGCGCTCGCTAGCCCGATCTCCTGCGCCACGGGGAAGTCGTCGTCGATCAGCACCACGCTCCTCCCGGCTGCATCGAGCATCGAGGCCGCCACCGATGCCCGGTAGCCCGCGTGGCAGTGCACCCAGATCTCGCCACCGGGGACCTCCGTGATCCGCCGCGGCAGCTCGTGCAGCGGAATGTGCACCGCGCCGTCGATGCGGGCTGCTTCCCACTCTGAGTCCCTGCGGACATCCAGCAGGACGTGCCTGGCCTGGTGACGTGAGCGGGCATAGCCGGCGAAATCGGTGACCGGGTAGCGGGACAGCGGCTGACCGCCGGCCCACTGATCAGGCGTGCCGGTCGCTGCCGACTGCACCTGGTCGATCCCGATCCTGACCAGGTGCCGCTGGGCGGCCGCCACGTCCGCCGGCGTCTCGCCGAGCAGCGTCAGCGGCGTCCCCCACGGGATCAGCCAGCCCAGGTAGGTCGCCATGTTGTCGCCCAGCTCGAACTGCAGGGTGCCGCGCAGGTGACCCCCGGCGAAGGCGACTCGGGACCGCAGGTCGACGACCCACTCGCCCGCGTCGACGCGGCGCCGCAGTTCGGAGCTGTCCGCTGGCTGCGGCGCAGCGAGGTCGGGCGCCAGCGGCCCCGAGGCGTTGGCCGGCGCCATGTGCGCGTAGTAAGCGGGATACACGTCGAGCGCGGCGAGCGTGGACTCGACATAGTCGTCCTCGTCCAGGGTGAGCGCCGGATTCGCCGTCAGCTCCATGCCGATGGTCGAGGCCGTGCCCGAGGTCGGGGTCGCCGAGCAGAAGCTGCCGAAGCCGTGGGTCGGGCAGACCATCGCGTCGGCGGGCAGGTCGGCGGCCAGCCGGCGTGCCGAGCCGTGCTGAGCCCTGGCCAGTTCGACGCTGTGCTCGGGTCCGAGCAGGTCGGTCCGCCCCGTCGAACCGTTGAGGAGCGAACCTCCCGTGAACACCGCGACGACGCGCTCGGCATGCTCGACCGCGTAGGACACGTGATTGAACGTGTGTCCAGGCGTGGCGATAACCAGCACCCGCATGTCCCCGACCTCGATCTGATCCCCGTCGGTGACACCGATCCGGTCAAAGGAGACCTGGTCGGCCGCGCTCACGTAATAGGCGGCACCGACGGCGCGGGCGAGGGCAAAACCGCCCGTGACGTAGTCGTTGTGGAGGTGGGTCTCGAACACGTGGGTGATCCGGACGCCGCGGCTCTCAGCCACTGCCAGCACCCGGTCGATGTCACGCTGGGGGTCGACCACGATCGCCACCGCACCATCGGTCGCGAGGTAGCTGCGGTCGCCGAGCGACGGCGTGTCGATGACGGCGATGTCGATCAACCGGTCGCCTCCCTTCGTGCACACAGAACAAGCCTACAGAGGTACCGCGGCTGGCCCCGGGTAGATGCCCCGCGGGCGGATCGGGACGTTGCGCGCGTACTCCTCCAGCGCGTGCGCGAGCCACCGCCGCCTACCCGCGCGAGCTGTCGCTGCTGTACCCGGGCCAGCTCGGCTAGCGGGCCAGCACGGCTAGCGGGCCAGCACGGCTAGCGGCCGAGCTGCTTGCGGCTCCTGATCTGCCGCAGCCTGGCCTTCTGGTTCGAGTCGAGCATTGCGTAGGCCACGCCCGGGATCGCGATCGCCAGCACGATCACGGCCAGCGCCAGCCACGGGTTGATGATCAGCAGGATGAGCCCGATCACGACACCTGCGATGCCGATCTTCATATGAGGGGTCATAGCCTTAAACACCGGACCTTCCCGTCGCTGCGGGATGATTCGGTGCATCATCCCGCCCTAACCTGACCGACCCGCACGATAGTCGCGTCAGGACCACGGTAGCTCCCCGCCGGAGCACTGCGACCAGATCTGGTGCGAGATGATGAGCACGATGCCCCGGGAGGAAGAGATGACGCTGTCGCTGCCGATCGAGCCGCAGGCCAATGAGTTGCTGTCCCGTGACGGATTCGCGCTGCTGCTCGCGATGATGCTCGACCAGCAGGTCCCGTTCGAGAAGGCGTTTAACTCGCCGTACCAGCTTGCCCTGCGACTCGGCCACGAGCCCAAAGCCCAGGAACTGGCCGACTTCGACCCCGACGCGCTCGCCGGCATCTTCGCCGAGCGTCCGGCGCTGCACCGCTTCCCGCGAGCCATGGCTGCCAGGGCCCAGGAGCTCGCCAGGATCGTCGCCGACCGCTATGACGGCGACGCGAGCGCGGTCTGGGCCAGCGCGGGGAACGGAGCGGAACTGCGGCGTCGGCTGGCCGAGCTGCCAGGCTTCGGCGCCTACAAGGCGCAGATCACCATCGCCCTGCTCGGCAAGCAGCTTGGCATCCAGCCCGACGGCTGGCGCGCGGCCGCCGGCCACTTCGGCGAAGCCGGATCGCACTATTCCGTCGCCGATATCAGCGACGACGCCTCGCTGGCCGCGGTCCGCTCCTACAAGAAGGCGAAGAAGCAGGAACAAGCCGCGGCCGCCCGCTAGCGGCTCAGCCGGGGTCAGGCCGTGCGGACCGGCGTGAACACCGGCGCGCAGACTGGCGTGCTGGCGCCGACCTGCTCAGCGGCTCCCGCGCCTGACAGTCGGGCTACCAGGCCGCCTGGGCGAACTCGAATTTCGACGTGTCGGTGAAAAGGTGATGACGTCCGACCAGCCGGCCATTCCTGATCGTCGCCGCCCACAGCGCCGGCGGCCTATGACCGAGAAGATACACAATCCGGTCGCCGTCGGGCGCGATCGCCACCGGCATGATCTGCGACGGTAGCCTCGCGATCCTGCGTTCCACGACACCCCGCCCGCGCAGGCTGACCTCGGTCAGAGTTCCCATGACCTGCTTGCGGGTACCCGTAGCAGGCGAGCCCTCCAGAGCCATCAGGAAACTCTGTCGTCTGCTCAGATCTCCACTGATCACCGAGAAGAAGGGGTCCGGGGGGACACGAATCGAGATCCGCCTGGCCGACAGGCCGCCGGGCCTGACCCGGACCACGACGGCGCGCATGGACGAGGGCACCGCCCTGCTGCTCCGGGCCGTGCTGGCCGTCCCGGCGACCGACGTGTGTCCGGCGAATGTGGCCACGCCGCCAGGCACGGCCAGTATCTCGCTGCCGTCACCCAGCCAGGTCACCGTGCCCCCGTTGAGAAAGTTGCCGTCCTTGCCGATCAGCGACCGGAGGTTGATCACCCGCGTGCTGCCGGTCCGCAGGTCGCGGACGGCGACCTCGGTGAACTTCCCCCCGGTCGTATAGGCGAGATAGCGGCTGTCCGGGCTGACCGCCGGGTACGCGCCGTCGGCCACGTACCGGCGCCGACCGGTCGCGACGGCGATCTGCCTGATCATGATCGACTTCCCGGCGGGACCGACCACGTAGACGTCCTTCGAGTCGGGCGAGAGCGCGAAGCCGTTGCCGGTGCCGACCCGCGCCACGACCCTGACCACCCGCCCGGTGCGCGGCGACATCATCACGATCGTGTAGGACAGGCCTGATCCCGACATCCCGGCGACCGCGACCAGCGCCGGATCGGACCGCACGGGACGCTCGTTCAGCCGGACCGCGGTCGTAGTCCCGGCCGGCCGATGCACCAGAGCCAGCCCGCCGAACACCGACACGATCGCGGCCATCGCCGCCACCGGGGCCAGCCAGCGGGCCCGCCTGGCCGGGTCACGGGCGGGCGGCTCGCGGAGCGGGCGCAGATCGGCGGGCGCGAGCCGTTGCGCCATATCCTGCAGTTCCTGACGGAGCCTGACCTCGAGTTCGGTCATCGCGCTTCCTTCCCCACGACCAGGGCCAGCGCGGCCAGCGCGCGCGACATCGTGGACCGCACCGCGCTCGTCCCGATCCGCAGGACGGCGCCGATCTCGCTGGCGTCAAGATCGCAGTAGTAGCGCAAGACTATGACCTCGCGCTGCCGCCTGGGCAGCATCCGCAGCGCGGTCGCGAGCATGTCGCGGTCGGCGGCGGCGGACGCGGCGTCCGGACCAGACTCGCTCCCCTCGGCGAGGCTCGCGGCGTGCTTGCGGCGGACCGCGTTGCGCCGGTGCACCGACCGGCAGCCGTTGAGAACGCCGGCCCTGGCGTAGGCCAGGCCGCTGGTCCCGCTGCGCAGGCTGGGCCACCGGCGGTGCATCGCCTCGAAGACGTCCTGCACCACATCCTCCGCCGTGGCCAGATCGCCGGTCATCAGCGCGGCCAGCCGGACCAGCTCCAGGTGGTGGGCGCGGAACAGCTCGCTGACCGCGGCGGCCGAGTCGATCCACTCGGGGCCGGAGGTCGCGGCGCACGACGGCGTCGTGCGCGACGGGATCGCGGGCGAGGGCCGGGCACGATCGTCGGCCAGGCCCGTGAGTTCCGCGTCCACGCACATAAGACGCGCGGGTCCGGCGCGGCGCTGCACGACCGGACGAGGTAATGTCTCGCCTCATGCCAGACACTGAGGGCGCGGGCGCCGCAGGCGCGGCCGCGGACAAGGCTGCCGAGGGCACCGCCCCGATACCCGCGACCGGAGCCGCGCGGGTACACATCCTGCAGGACGGCTATGCCCGCGAGGAGGACGACGGCGAGCACGTCGGCAGCACGGTCACGCTGATTACCGACGGCGACGTCGCCGTGGTTGTCGATCCTGGCATGGTCACCTCCCGGGACGCGCTGCTGGCCGCCCTCGCCGCGCACGGCGTGGCACCGCAGGCCGTCACCGACGTGGTGTTCAGCCACCATCATCCTGACCACACGATCAATGCGGCCCTGCTCCCCGCCGCCAGGATCCATGACTTCTGGGCCGTCTACGACGGAGACCTGTGGATCTCCCGTGACGCCGAGGGCACCGAGCTCAGCCCGTCGATCCGGCTGATCGCGACCCCCGGCCATAGCGACCAGGACATCAGCACGGTCGCCTCGACGGCGGACGGGGTCTACGTCTGCACGCACGCGTGGTGGGCAGCCGAGGGGCCGGCCGACGACCCGTTCAGCCCCGACCAGGCCGTGCTGGCGCGGAGCCGCCAGCGGATTCTCGACATCGCCTCGGTGATCATCCCGGGCCACGGGCCGAGCTTCGTGCCGGGTCCGGACACCCCGCGCTGACCGGC
>DATKQH010000385.1:0-15094 GCA_035532775.1 Streptosporangiaceae bacterium | reverse complement strand
CGTGATCCTGCAGGAGAACCCGGACGGCTTCCGCACCCTGAGCAACGCCAGGCGGGTCTGGCCCGATGGCCGGGTCGAGCAGCTCGGCTGGCCGCGAGTCGAGATCAGCTACGAACCGGGGACCCGGCACCCACGATCGGCCAGGATGCACCTGACCGACGGCACGGGCAAGCCGGTTTGCGTAGAAATAGAAACCCTCACTTCACTGCCGCTGCACATCGGCGCCGGTTACAACGGCGACCCGGACTGGTCGCACGGCCGCTGGATGGGGCGGAACTGGAGCAGCGCCAGCGTCTACGACCTGACCGACCCGGCGGTGGCCGGGCGGATCCCGTGGGGCGTGACCGATCACCTGGCCAGGGCGCGGCTGGACGGCGAGGAAGGCTGGGGCATGTTCGAGCACGCCAGCATGGGCCGCCACGACCCGACCGGTTTCGCGGACTGGTCGTCGGTGGCGCCTGGCTAGCCGGCCGCCGCTACGGCGAGTTGCTTGCCGACGGCGGCGGCAAGCACGGCCGTTCCGACCACCGCGAGCACGAACCGGCGAATCGCCGGCCACGTCCCGGCCCCCTGGATACGACGTTTCGCCGGCCGGAACAGCATGGCCGAACCAAGCGACGCTGCGACCGCGCCCAGTGCCGACGCCGCGGCCGCCGGGATCGGCTGGCCGCCCGCTTCGACCAGGCGGAACGTGATGACGATCGTGCTGGCGGACTTGGCCAGGGTCGTTCCCGGCTTCGGCGAGAAGAAGCCGCCGAAGCCATCGACGACGGTGTAGGAGACAACGGCGGGCGCGGCCTGCGGGTTGCCTGCCACGTCGGTGGCTCCCGTGCACTGGGCGGTGAACCGGCCCACGCCGTGCGATCCCCCCGAGCTCACGTGCGCCGACGCCGCTGTGCCGACCCCGGACAGGCTGTCAGTGGTGGCGCAGCCGGGTGCCGGAACCGCGCCGAGTACGTACTGGTGCCCGTTGGCCACCCCGGTCACCGAGACGGCGGGCGCCGTCGTGTCTACCTTGAGCTGATCGGAGGCGTGGCCGGTATTCCCGTTCATGTCCGAGCACCTGGCGCTCACCGTGACCGCTGCGCCCTGGCCCGAGGTGACGCTCGCCTGGGTGCAGTTCGCCTAGTCGATGGTGCCGTCATCGGTCCAGTTCCAGGCAACCGTTACCGCTGAGTCGTGGACTTCTACGACCAGTTCTACTCCACGCCCGCGGTCGCTGACGGCACGGTCTACGTCGGGAGCACGGGCGAGCAGAAGCTCTACGCCTTCAGCGCGGCTACCGGCAAGGTCCGGTGGTTCTTCCAGACGAGCGGCCAGGTGCAGGCGGCACCGACGGTTGCCGGCGGCGGCGTCTACGTGAGCTCGGACCAGCTCGACGCGGTGTCGGCGAGTACCCATCTCAAGCTCTGGAGCTAGCAGGCCACGAATCCGGTCGACTCATCACCCGATCCGTTCGACACCTCGCCGGCCGTCGCGAACGGAATCGTCGCGGCCCTGGCCGGCCGGCGGCCCTGGCTGAGCAGTCGTCCGCGCCTGGCCTAAGCCGCGTATCCCGTCGCCTTGTCCACCGTCATCCGCACGATGACGCGCACCGCGCCCGGCCGGTCCGGATCGGGATCCTTGCCGTCGTACTTCCAGGACAGCGCGGTGTCGACCCGCCGGCCGATGTCCGGTGTCATCGACACCAGCCCGCGCAGCTCGACGTAGTTCTCCGGGTCGGCGGAGTCGAGAATGGTCACGCTGACCCGCGGGTCGCGCAGCATGTTGCGGTGCTTGACGCGTCCTTCGACGGTGGAGAAGAGCAGCTCGTCACCGTCCCGGCAGACCCACATCGCGGATGTCTGCGGGCTGCCGTCCGGATTCACCGTGGCGAGGACCGCGTAGTTCTTGCCGTCCAGGAGCCTGAGCGTTTCTTCGCTGAACGAGATAGCCACGCCCGCACGGTAGCAAGCCGCGCGATCGGTCCAGCGGATCCGGTCCAGCAGACGGGCCTTGCCTAGGGCTGGCCTTATTGTCTAGGGCTGGTCCCTCCGGGGACGGCTACGTCTAGCGTTAGGCGAATGAGCCGCATGGACTGGCATCGGGAGAAGACCAGGCTGGGCCTGAGAGCGTGGGCTGGCTTTCCCGCTGAGCAGCAGCCCCGCCCGCTGGTTCTGCTCACTGAACCCGCCCGATCTCGCGCCTTCCCCGACACGCAGACGAAGCTGGCATTCCTGCACGGTGCGATCGAGGCTGCGCCCGGATTTCCCGACCCGGTGATCCCTGGCTGGCTCTGTCTCAGGGACGAGTGCCGAACGACGGGGGGCCCGTCAGCTCCGGCAGCACCCGGTAGGCGTCGCGCACCCACGCGCACAGCAGCGGCCTGCTGTCACGAGGGTCGATCAGGTCCTGCACGCCGAACCGCTCCGCGGTGCGGAACGGTGAGGTGACCGCGGCCAGCGTGCGGCGGATCCGCTCGATCTCGGCGCTCGGGTCGCTCGCGCCCGCTAGTTGCGCGCGGAACGCCGCCTCGATCCCGCCCTGGACCGGCAGCGACCCCCAGTCGCCCGACGGCCAGGCCCAGCTGCGGCTGACCCGGTGCCGGTTGACCATCCCGGCGCCGGCCACGCCGTAGACGCGGCGCACGATCAGCTCGGCCTGCGGTACCCGCGCCTGGTACACAGCGGCGATGGCCCGCGCGGCGTACCTGATCGCGCCCCGTTCCTCGGCGACCCGGCCGATGGTGATACCGCCCTGGTCGGTCAGGCTGACGATCGGCAGGTGGAAGGTCTCGCACAGGTCGGCCAGGCGCGTGATCGCCTGGGCACCCTCGAGTGACATGGTCGTGCCCTTGTAAGGGTCGGTGGCCAGGACTCCGACCGGGTGGCCGTCGAGCCGGGCGAGCGCGGTGACGGTGGCGCCCCCATACTCCGCGTAGCTGAACACCGATCCGTGGTCGAAGATCGCCTCGAGGATCGGCCCGATCCGGTACGGCAGCCGGGGATTGCGGGGCACCGCGGCCGCGAGGGACTCATCCCGCCGCCCGGCCGGATCATCGCAGGCCTGGACCGGCGGTATCTCGTGCACGCTCGCAGGCAGGTAGGACAGGAAACCGCGGATGATGGCGAAGGCGTCGTCCTCGGAGGCCGCGAACCGCTCGATCGTGCCGTTGCGGCGGTGCACCGCCGATCCGCCGAGTTCTTCCTTGGTGAGATCCTCGCCGGTCCCGCCGAGGACAACCGGCGGCCCGGCCGTGAACAGCTGGCCGATGCCGGTCACCATTACCGCCAGGTGCGACATCACCAGGCGGCCCGCGCCCAGCCCGACCACGGGGCCGAGGCAGGCTGCCACGACGGGCACCAGGGAGAGGTTACCGACCACGGCGTCCCAGGCCGGGTTGACCGGCACGTAGGTGTAACCGGCGTCCAGCGTCATCTTGACGCTGCCGCCGCCGCTCGCCCCGTCAAGCAGCCGGACCACGGGAAGCCGCAGGTCGCCCGCGTACTGCTCGGAGTAGACCTGCTTGGCGTGGATGGCCGCATCGCCTGACCCGCCGCGCACCGTGAAGTCGTCGGCGCCGATCATCACCCGGCGTCCGCCGACCGATGCCGTTCCCGCGACGAAGTTGGCAGGCAGGACCGCGACGAGCCGCCCGTCGCCGTCGTAGTCGCCGAATCCGGTCAGGACACCGATCTCGGCGAAGCTGCCGGGATCGACCAGCCGCTCGATTCGCTCCCGGACGGTCAGCCGACCCGAGCTGACCTGGCGCCGCACCTTCTCGGGGCCGCCCATGCCGAGGGCGAGCTCGCGCCGCCGGCGGATCTCAGCGATCTCCGGCAGCCAGCCCGCCGCCGCCTCGCCCCCAACGGCTCCGGTCGTCCTGCTGACCCCGCTAGCCGGCGGCCCTGCACGATCATCTGATCCGGTCACGTACACCTCCCCCTGCATTCTTCCCGGCAGCCTGCGGGGCAAAGAAGGCCTATGCCGCGAATGCCCGTAGCCAGGCGCTCGCCGCGACAACGGGGCACCGGGTCGAGCCAGCGGAACCGCGCGAGCTAGACCGGCTGGCCCAGGTCCTTCTCGAACCAGTGGTGCGCACAGGGCTCGTCGTTGAACGCCGGTACCTCGCGATAACCGGCAGACCCGTACAGCCCGATCGCCTCGGCGAGCGACCGGTTGGTTTCCAGCCGCACGACGCGTGCTCCATGCCCGGCGGCACGGGCCTCAAGCTCGGCCAGCAGGCGACGGCCGAGCCCCAGTCCGCGTGCGGCGGCGGCGACCCACATCCGCTTGATATCGGATGGCCCGTCGTCATGGAACTTGAGCGCGCCGATACCAGCGGGCTCGCCGTGCAGCGTCGCCAGCAGCAGCAGGCCGGCGGGCGGGCTCAGTTCCTCCTCGTCGGCGGAGATGCTGCGGGCCGGGTCAAAGCCGTCGTCGAAGCGCCACGACAGTTCCTCGAAGTAAGCCCGCATGTGGGCCGGCTACTCCGAGTGCGGCCGGACGCCGGCCTACCCCTGCGGGCATGACGAGATTCACCTGGTGAAAAGGCTCGGCTAGGCCGGGCAGCAGTTGCTAGGACAGCAGTTGCTACGGCAGCAGCATTGCCGCCCAGACGGCCTTTCCCCGCGCTCCGAGGGCCATCCAGCCCCAGGCAGCCGCGAGCGCGTGAACGACCTGGAGGCCGCGGCCCGACTCCGCGCCCATGTCGGCGGGCGCGAGAACCGGCTGCCTGCTACTCCCGTCCGTGACCACGCAGATCACCCGGCTGGCATAACGCTGCCAGGCCAGCTCCACCCTGGCCAGGTCGGTGCTCGGAGGCGTCAGGCAAGTCCCGTGCTTAATGGCGTTGGTGACCAGCTCAGACGCGATGATCATGGCTTCCTGAATAAGACCGTCAAGCCCCCAGGAATGCAGGATCTCCGCCGTAAAGTCGCGGGCGGCCTTGACCGACTCCGGACCCGGCTTCAGCACGAGCTCGCTGTGCCCGCCGGGCTCCCTGGCAGGCGATTCAGACAGGTCTGCGCGGGGCCTGCCCTGGCGGGGGACGGCCGACCTGCGCAAGACTCCGGGCGGCCGCAGCTCCTGGCGGCCATAAGTCAAGTCCCGTACCTGCGCGGAAGTCACTATGTCGTGTCCCTTGCGAGTCAGTAACTCAGGCGTGGTCTCGGCTGAGTCCTTTCGGGCTTGCCCGTCCGTTACGATGCCATTAATCGATGTGCAGATGCAAGTGCTGTCGCACTCTAAACTCGGCACATTAGGGTGTGTTCGTCCGCTAAGATACCCGTATGACGTGCAGATGCACGTGCTGTTGCACAACGGAATCGACCTCTGGCCACACGTCCCCAGCCCCAGGAGCGTGCGTGCCAAGGCGCGGGCGGTGAAGGGATTTGCAAGTGGATCATGCGTACAACGGAGTGCAGGCCTCGCTGCTGCACTCCGCCAGTTGGCGGAAGAGTAGCTACAGCAACCCGAGCGGTAACTGCGTGGAGTCGGCGGAGCTGGCCCACGGGATCGCGGTCCGGAACTCCCGGTTCCCTGACGGCCCCGCGCTCGTGTTCACCAGCGCGGAGTGGGACGCTTTCCTCCGCGGCGCGAAAGACGGAGATTTCGGGTGATCGTACCCCGCCAGCAGGGCGGCTGAGACCAGCTAACAACGGCCTACAAGGGAACTTTCATCATTTCACTGCGGTTAAGGTCGCGCTTATGGCGCAATGGCCGTCCTGCGTGGGACACTCCTTGAGTTAACATTACCTTTATCGGCTGACCTCGCAGGGGGATGCATGGTCGCAGCAGCCGGGTCTCACGGCGGCCCGGTCCCGAGCTTGATCACGCCGCCGGGTGCCGGCGGTCCTATTGTCCTGCGCATTCTGCTCGGAGCGCAGCTGCGGCGGCTGCGTGAGGCAAAGCGGATCTCGCTGGAGGAAGCAGGGACCGTCATCCGGGCGTCCCACTCGAAGATCAGCCGGCTTGAGACCGGCCGGGTGGGATTCAAGGACCGCGATGTCGTCGACCTGCTCACCCTCTACGGCGTAGTAGACGAGAAGGAGCGCGAGGCCCTGCGCTCACTCGCCAGCCGCGCCAACTCGCCAGGCTGGTGGCACGACTACTCCGACGTCCTGCCCAACTGGTTCGAGGCGTACATCGGGCTCGAGGAGGCCGCCAGCCAGATCCGCGCCTACGAAGTCCAGTTCGTGCCCGGGCTGCTCCAGACCGAGGACTACGCCCGCGCCGTCACCATGCTCGCCTACTCCAACCCGAGGGAGATCAACCGGCGGGTTAACCTGCGGCTGGCCCGCCAGGCCGTGCTCACCAGGGACGACCCGCCGAGCCTGTGGGCGGTGCTCGACGAGGCGGTGCTGCGGCGGCCGATCGGCGGCGCGAACGCGATGCGGGCGCAACTGAAGCATCTCATCGAGATGTCCCAGCGACGCAATGTCACGATTCAGATCGTGCCGTTCAAGGCCGGCGGTCACGCCGCGGCCGGAGGCCCGTTCAGCGTGCTGCGGTTCACTGAATACGACCTTCCCGACATCGTGTACCTGGAGCAGCTGTCCAGCGCGCTCTACCTGGACAAGCAGGATGTCGTCGACAGCTACCTCGCGGTGATGGAGCGGCTGTGCATCGAGGCCACCACGCCGGCGAGCAGCGTCAAGACGCTCCGGGCGATGCTCCGCGACGCCTGATCCGACGGGGCGGGCCGCCCGGGTCTGCCCTCAGGCTTCCTCGAACACGACCCGGTCAGCCAGAACTCCGGCCGACCGGGTCAGCTCGCCGATCGCGGCACGGTCGCCCCGGATGGTGACGTCGACGCCCGAGTCGCAGAGCTGACCAAGACCGGTCAGCGCGCCGCGCACCGTCGCCGACTCCAGGTCGATGACCACCCCGGTCTCGGGCGGCAGGTTATCCAGCGCGAGCCACAACTGCGTCACGGCAACGGAGTCCAGCTGACCCTCCACGCGCAGCGCCCCGGCGTCGGAGAAGAGCCGGAACTGCGGCACCGGGCTTGAGGCCGAGGACAGCGGGTGCAGCGTGGCCAGATGCCGCAGCCGGCTGATGTCCACCCTGTCCTGGTCGAACGCGCACAGGCCGGTGACCTGATTCTCCGCTATGAACCGGTCAGCGACTACTTCCCAGCTCGTCCATGCCCTCAGGCGTTCCTCGCCGATGACCAGCGGTGTGTTATCCGCGGCCACCCTGATCCCGGTGAATCCGGCGGCGAGCGCCTCGGTCAGCAAGCTGGCGAACGTCTCGCGCTGCCGGGCCGGATCGACGATACCGACGCTGCCGTATACCTCGGCCGTGCTCATGACCTGCAGTGCGTCCTGATCGGTTACGTCATCGAGCCTCGCGACGTCCGCCGGGTCGGGATCCTCGGCCACGTAGATAAGTCGTTCGCTGAGCGCGGCCCCCTCGGCGAGGAAGAGGGCAGCGAGCACCGGGAACTCACCAGCCCCGCTGATCGCCCAGCCCATATGGTCATGCGGCCGCATTCTCAGAAATTCGAACCGTATTCCGCGACTTCTATGCCGCGCTGTAGCCATCAGCTGATCCCATAAATATTCAAACCGCCGAAATGCACATTCTCGCAGGTCGCAGGCTGGCCATCTCGATAGCGATGCGCGCGACTGCCGCACCGTTCAGGCTAGTGGAAAGTAATTTGCGACGGAACACCCGGGGTGAACGCCGCGCCTAGCTCATCGCCGCCAGGCGACTGCGAATCGCGCTGAGATTGCGCAGCCGCGCCTCGTAGGTGGCGCCCGCCCAGAGCATGGTCGTCCCGAGCGCCGCGATGGGAATCCAGCCAGGAAGGCCATGGACAAGCCCGAGGACCGCCGGGGCGAGCTCCCGGCCCGCGTCCAGCACCGCCACGACGGCCCCGGCCAGGAGCGGTGCCTGCTGCCCCCAGCGCGCTCCGGCCAGGGCGAGGCAGGTCGCCGCCAGGCCCAGCAGCAGCGGGCGGATCCAGCCCGCGCTCTGCCAGACCACCGCCAGGCTGGGCAGCAGCAGCAGCGCGAGACCGGGGCCGTACGCGAGCCACGAGGATGCCTGCCGATCGCGGACGGACTGACGCCAGCCGAAAAGGATCACGGTCAAGGCCGCAGGCATGGTGTACGCCTCGGGTGCGCCGACTCCCGCTGCGATGAGCCAGTAGCACCACGCTGCCTCTCCGAGCGCGAGTCCCGCCCAGAGCACCCGGCGGCGGACAGCGCGGGCGGACACGCCGAGGCAGATCAGCCCGGCAGCCGCGAGCGCGAGGCTCGCGGTTTCCAGCGTTATCAGGCACTGGCCGACGCCGGCGACGGTTGCCACCCAGGCTGTGATCTCGATGGCCAGGCCGGTCAGCCGCCAGACGTCCGGCTCTGGCTGGGCCGCAGCTGTCCGGGCCGGCCGGACGAGGCTGGACCGGCGGTCTAGCGCGGCGGCTGCGGCCTGGGCGGCGGCGGCGACCGCCAGCACAGCCAGGCCCGCCTGCCAGGCTGGCCGCCCCGCGGCCAGGACCAGGCACTCAGCCAGCGCCGCCGCGGCGAGCACACTTAGGCAGCCGGCCGCGACCCGGACGCCTGCCAGACTCGACCGCCAGGCGCAGACCGGGTACGCGATGGTCAGGCAGCCCAGCACGATCAGCGTCGGCAGCGGCGCGGCCAGCGCCCATGCCACCGTTAGCAACGCGCCGACCAGGGCGGCGCCGGCCGGCGCCAGGCTCTGCCCGCGTGCCGCCCACGCGGTCAGCGCCAGCGTCAGAACGAGCAGCGCCACGACCGTCAGCCAGTAGCTGAGCCCGCGGGCCAGCAGCCCGGCCGGAGCTGCGACGATCGGCAGCGCGACGGCGACGGCATCGAGGCTGGCCCGCCCGCTGCCACGCCAGGCGCCGGTCCCGGTGACCACGGCCCCCAGGCACCCGGCAAGAACGGCGACGGCGAGCGGCAGGCCAGACGACCCGGCGGCGGAGTGCAGCAGGTCGTGTCCCTGCCAGGAGTGAGCGATCATGCGGCCGAGCGCGAGCAGAGCCGGTTCCAGCAGCCGCCACTGCGTGGCGAGAGCAACCAGGGCCGCGCAGGCCGCCGCGGCCAGAGCGATCACCTGGCGGCGGCCGGCCCGGAGCCAGGCCGTGCCGCTCGCGGCGAGCGCCGCGGTGGCGGCGAGCACGGCGCGCGTGTCCGCCCTGCCTGCCGTCATCGCGGCGCAGAGCAGGGCGATCACCCCGGCGCCGAGATCAAGCACGACGCACTGCACCGGGCGGGCTGCCCGCAGCGCGGTCGCGGTGCCGATGGCGGCGACGGCGACGGCCAGCGCGGCGAACGCGGCGTACCTGGCTGACGAGCCGCACGCGAGCGGCACGGCGCAGGCCAGGCCGGCTGCTGCGGCGAGCGCGCCTGCCGTTGACAGAATGGCGGTGAGCGTGTTCCTGGCCAGGCCCGCAGCGAGGCAGAAGACGACAGTCAGCACCGCCAGCTCGGCGATGGTCGGGGCCGGTGCGGTCAGCGACCACAAGGTCGCGGTCGCGGCGAGAACGGTGCTGCCTACGTCGGAGACACCGCCGAGCGCGCGGTCACCGAGCACGGGGTCACCAGGCACGGTGCCGACACCGAGCGCACGGTCACCGAGCACGATGCCGACGCCGAGCAGGCTGACGGCCGCGACGGTCAGCGCCGCCAGGGCAGCCCATCCGGTCAGGTGCGCGGCGGCCGGGACCGAGCCGACGGCGAGCGCGGCAGCGATCAGCCCGGCGGCCCTGACCGGCACGCGGAACTTCCGCAGCAGGCCGGCCGGCGCCAGCCAGCACGCCAGGCCCGCCAGCGCCAGAACAGCGGTCGCGGCCTGCAGGCCAGGCCAGGCTGGAAGCCCGGCCGCGACCCCGGGATGGGCACGCCCGGCGTAGCCGGACCATCCAGCGAGAGGCCGGTTCGGCGGGACCAGCCCGGCCAGCGCAGCGGGCGCGGAGATCAGGCCGGTGCCCGCCAGCATCGCCGCTGAGCCCGTGGCGACGAGGTTCTTCCGCGTCAGGGCGGGTGCCTCGGTGTCCGGCATCGCGCCGGCCGGTCCTCCGTCGGCAGCCTGCCCGGTCGCTCGCTGGCCGGCCGCGAGCGCGACGGCACTCACCACCACGCTGGCGGCGGCAACAGCAGACAGTCCCCAGCTGCCCGGCACTATGACGGTCACCGGGATCGAGAGGCCGATCGCCAGCAGGGCGCCGCTGATCGCGGCAGCCGGCCCGGCCAGCGCCGACATCGGTCGGCTCCTGGCAGGCCCGGCGATGCCGACGCTCGCCGCCACCGTGAATACCACCGCGGCCAGCCACGGCATGCCTGGCCGTCCTGCCGGGACGGCCAGGGCGGCCGCCGCCAGGAGAACTCCGACAATCCACGTTGACATCGCGGCGATCGTTGCGGCCGCCGTCTCGGCCTGGTGACCGTGGCACCCTGCCCGGCCAGCCAGCAGGACATCGGCACCGGCGGTCAGGACGAGACCGAGCGCGACCGGCCCGATGAAGCGGGGAGCCCGGGCCGACGAGAGTGGCCAGTCCCGCGACCACGAGCGGCCCGGGTAGCTGAGCTAGCCCGATCGCAGCCAGCCGAGGACCTCTGATCCGGACCGCCGCGCCGTAGCCGGCCCACGCTCCGGCCAGAGCCGCGCTTGCCGCGGCTGCGGTAAGCGGGCCGCTGGCCACTCCGCCGGGGACCAGGCGCCGCGCCAGGTAAGCGTCGGCCAGGGTCAGTGCCAGCCCGATCGCGGCGATCGATTCGGCGGTCGCGTGCAGGTTGCGGCGGACGAGCAGCCGGGGCGCGGCCAGAACCAGCCCGGTGACGCCGAGCAAGATCAGGCACCGGCCCAGCGGGCCGACCCGGGCCCAGTCAGCGACCGTGAACACCGTCGCGGCGATCACGACCAGCATCACGCCGGCCGCCAGCAGCAGCCGGGCCGCGGCTCGCGCGGACACCTCCGGCCGCCGGGGCTGCGCTGCCGCAGGAGTGCTCGCCGGGTCTCCCCCGCCTCCGGCCAGGCCCCGGTCGCCGCGCACCGGGCCGAACTGGCCGCTGGCCGGATCCGCCGCACTCCCGGCCTGACCGCCCATCTGGCCGGCCAGGCCGTCGCCGCCCGCTTGTCCGCCCGCATCCGGGCCCAGTCCCCCAGCGGCCGTCTGCCGCCGCAGCTTCATCAGCTCGTCGAGCAGGGCCGCCCGGCGGCTGATCAGCCTGATCCGGGCGGCGTCGAAGCGGCGGAGCTCGCCGTCGATCCACCGCAGCTCTGCCACCTGCATGCTGGTCAGCCAGATGCCGCAGCATTGGCAGTACGGCTCGGCTGGCCTGGCTGGGCCGCGGCATCCCGGGCAGCGGGTCGCAGGAACTGGATGAGAACTGACAGCTGTGCGCATGCGGTCCACGCTGCCGTGCGGTGTCGGCTTCCGGTACCGCTGAACTACTCACTGCCGGCGCGCTGCTACCTAATTCGACCTGAGTAGCTGATACCAGAGCACGGGCCAGCGCCCCATTTCAGCCGATACCCTCATAGCGTGGACTCCCACGCTGCCCTGCCGGCTCGCTTGCCCGAGCCCCGGTTAAGCCCGCCATGAGCCTGCAGGCGCCGCTGTGGCGCTCGATTGCCGTCTTCCGGTTCGCCTCGCTCGCCTACGCGGCGATCCTGCTGGCGATCAGGCAGATCTATTACGTGCACTGGGGCTGGGCCTGGGTCGTGCTCGCCGGGATGACCGCGTGGACGGTCGGGAGCACGATCGCCTATTCCGTGCCCGCGCGGCGAACCCGGCTGCTGCTGGCGGCCGACCTGATCGTGACTGTTCTCGCGCTGCTCTCGACTGCGCTCCTGCAGACGGCGGCTGCTACCAGGACCGGGGTCATGCCGATCACGGCGACCTGGCTCGCCGGGCCGGCCCTGGCCTGGGCCGTCGTCGGCGGCGCCAGGGCCGGCGCGGTGGCCGCCGTCGTGATCGGTGGCTGCGTGGTCCTGCTCAGGCAGCCGCTCGTCGGCGCGTATCAGAGCACGGCGCTGGACGGGCCGATCATCCTGCTGATGGCGGCCATGCTGGTCGGCTATGTCTCGACTCTCATGACTCGTGCCGAGCAGGCACTCCAGCACGCGACCGAGATCGAGGCCGCCAGCAGGGAGCGGGAGCGACTGGCCAGGACGATCCACGACTCAGTGCTTCAGGTACTCGCGATGGTGCAGCGACGCGGAACTGAGGCAGGCGGTGAGGCCGCCGAGATCGGGCGGCTGGCCGGCGACCAGGAGGCCGCGCTGCGCGCGCTTGTCACCGGCGACGGCCTCGCGCCACCTCTTTCTGGCGAGCTCGACCTGAGCGTGCACCTCACCCGCCAGGCATCGGCCTTCGTGTCGGTGATTACCCCGGCTGATCCCGTTCTCCTTACAGAGCGGACAGTCACGGAAACGGCAGCAGCGGTCAAGGAGGCGATCGACAATGTGCGGCGGCATTGCGGCGAGTCGACCAGGGCGTGGGTGCTCGTCGACGACGAGGGCGCTGCGGTGAGCGTGACCATTCGGGATGAGGGACCGGGAATCCCGGCGGGACGCCTCGCCGAGGCGGCGGCCGAGGGCAGGCTGGGTCAGCCACGCCATCAGCGGACGGATCCGCGATCTGGGCGGTTCAGCTGATATCAGCAGCACGCCGGGCGCGGGAACCGAGGTCCGGCTTCGGGTGCCCCGGGCCGCGCAGCCAGCTTAGGGTGTCGCCGTGGAGATGGCCAGCGGTGGCGGCGGCGATGGCAGTCGCGGTGACGGCGGTGGCGGCCATGGCGGTGCGGTGGGCGAGCCCGCCACGCGGGTCATGGTCGTCGACGATCATCCGATGTGGCGTGACTCCGTCAGCCGCGACCTCGGCGAGGCCGGCTTCGAGGTCGTCGCGGCCACCGGCGAGGGCGCCCAGGCTCTGCGCATCGTCGCCTCGGTGCGGCCCGACGTGGTCGTGCTCGACCTCCAGCTGCCCGATGTCTCCGGAGTCGACGTCACCCGTGGCCTGCACGCCGGGTACCCCTCCGCGCGCGTGCTCATCCTGTCGGCCAGCGGCGAGCACCGCGATGTCCTCGACGCCGTGAAGGCGGGCGCGACCGGGTACATCCTGAAGTCCGCGAGCCGAGCCGAGTTCCTCGACGCGGTGCGCCGGACGAGTGCGGGAGACGCCGTGTTCTCCCCCGGTCTCGCCGGGCTGGTGCTCGGCGAGTTCCGCCGCCTGGCCAGTGATCCCGCTCCGGACACGCCCCGGCTCACCGAGCGCGAGGCCGAGATCCTGCGGATGGTCGGCACCGGCATGTCCTACAAGCAGATCGCCGACCGGCTGGTGCTGTCCCATCGCACCGTGCAGAACCATGTCCAGAACACGCTGAACAAGCTTCATCTGCACAACAGGGTTGATCTGGTCAGGTACGCGATCGAGCACGGCCTGGACTCCGGCCCGGCGTGACCGGCGATCGCGTGATTGGATGACGAGATGGCGCCGAAGCTAGACACGCCCGAGACCGGCCAGACGGACTTAACGGGGCTGCCAGAGTCCGCCGATCAGTCCCAGCGACGGCAGCTGGCCGACCGGCTGGTGAAGGCGGCGGACGACGCGACATCTCTAGGCGAGCTCCGCAAGCGCGCGGAGAAGCTTCCGCCCGGGCACCCGTCCTCCCCGTGGAACGAGGATGGCTCGCGCCGGGACCCCGAGAAAGCGCCGGCCGACTTCGAACTCCTAGAAACCCGCCTAACCGACGCCGACTACGCCACCCACGTCAAGGAAGTGACCGACGGCCTGGACCGGGCTCTCGCACAGGGCCTGGCCACCGACAGACTGTTCGGCGCCAGCCACGATGGCGATATCTGGACCGAAGACCGCGCTGATATCCAGGACGAAATCATAGAGAGCTTCTACTCGGCTGCTGCTGACGTTCCGTGTGAAGGCCTGGCCATCATCGCCGGTGGCCTGCCCGGCGCGGGCAAAACCACAGTGCTCGACCAGCAAGCCGACATTGACCGGGCGAACTACCTGACGATCAACCCCGACGACTTCAAAGATGAACTCGCCCGCCGCCGCTTAATTCCCGAGATCGAAGGCCTGTCCCCGATGGAAGCATCAGCGTTAGCGCACGAGGAATCGTCTTACATTGCACGTCAGCTGGCTCTCCAGGCAATGGCAGCCGGCAAGAACATCATCTGGGATGTCACCATGTCGTCCGAAGCGTCAACCGCTCGCCGTCTCAATGAGCTTCGGGCGACTGGCTATCAGCGTGTCGACGGGATCTTCGTCGAGATACCTATCGGCACCAGCCTGGCAAGAGCCGAAGCCCGCCACCGACGCGGCCACGAGCAGTACCTGGCTGGCGTCGGCCTTGGCGGGCGATACCCGCCTCCCGACATGATCCAATCGAAAGCTGATCCTGAATACGGCAGCGCGAATCGCCGGACTTTCGAGAATCTCAAGGGGCAGTTCGACCACTGGAAGGTATTTGACAACTCCGTGGATGACACTTCGGCCGTGCTCGTTGAAGAAGGGCGAGGAAGCAGAGCGAACCTTGATCCACTCAGTAAAGGAAGTTGAGGACGTGACTAACGACATCGTAGATCTGTTGAATGCACTTCGCGAAGGCACCATGACTGTCGACGAGGTTGCCCAGCAGTTCCGCACCAGGAAGTGGCCACGTCGTCGGCGCACCCCGCCCACGACGTATGCCGAACTCGCTGCAACCGAACTAGAAGACCCGGACCCTTATTTGCCCGGCTCATACGACGACGTCGCGGCCGCCTTTCACCAGAAGAAGATCACACGTGAGCAGTTTCGGGTCCTGAGCGACGCTGTCGCCGAGGCCCAGCGGGCTGAGGACGCGGGCGAAGGGTGAGGTCGCGCCGCATGGGTTCATCCACCGCGGACTGGTGGGATTTCCATGATCTCGGACGATTTTCTGCGAATAGAACTGAAAATCGTCCGAGATCATGAAAGTGCGGTCCGGGTGTTCGCTGAGTCAGAGGGAGAAGCGGGTGCCGACGCTGTTGGGGATGTAGGCATCGCCGAAGCGGGCCGCCATCGCGTGGCCGGCCCGCCAGCCGGTGCAGTGGGCCGGCACGAGAACGCTCGGGTTCAGCGCGCCCAGGTCGTCGAGGA
>DATKQH010000384.1:0-44470 GCA_035532775.1 Streptosporangiaceae bacterium | reverse complement strand
GTCGTCGTCCGCCAGAAGTGCACGTGGTGTTCCGCCCATCGCGGCGGTCCGGGCGATGAGCTCATCGGTCGGCAGGCGGCTGATGCCGGTATCGAGGCACCGTGGCGGCGGCGAGCAGCTGCAGACCACGAGCAGCCGCGGGCTGCGGCACGGGGCGCCGACCAGGAACCTGGCGATCTGATCAGCGACGAGGGCACCGGCACTGTGCCCCAGCAGCGCGTACTCGCCCCGGAAAGCCGAGTATGCGTCCCGCTCCGCCACGTCGGCGAACTCGGCCAGCAGCGAGTCCATGCTGCGATGAGGTTCCTCACGCAGCCGCCGTTCGCGGCCGGGGAAGACCGCGGCGCAGAGCGCCACGCCCTGGTGGCGCAGGGCCGCGCGCAAGGGGTTGAACGAGGCGGAGCCGGCCCCCACATGGGGAAAGGCGAACAGCTCCAGACCGTCTGTTCCCTTACGGTAAGGGAACAGCTTGTCCATGGCGCTCATCAGTCAGCAGCCTCCCGCCTGGCCGGTGGTACCGCGCCCGGAGCCGTCAGAGGGACGCTGGTCAGTCAGTAAACCGGATTGCGCCTGCCATCTCCTGTCGTCTGTTTCCGCGACGTCCGCGGTCGCTCGCGGGCAGGGTCCCTCCTTTCTGCGACGTCCACTCGCCCGTGGCGATACGTACGGTGCGGATATGGCCAACTCTCCCGTTGCGCAGGAGTCCAGCGGAGCTGACGAGCGCTGCGCGGCAGCGACCTCGGTCTCGTTCGTGCCGCCACGCAACCAGCATGAGGAAGCCATCGTCACCATCTGGCGTGAGGTTCTCGGCCGGCCAGACATCGGCGTACTGGATGACTTCTTCGACCTCGACGGAGACTCGCTGCGCGCCATCCAGATGATCGGTCGCGTGCGCAAGCTCTGCGGGGTCAGCATCCGGGCGGTGGATTTCTTCGAGTCCCCCACGGTGGCCACGCTGGCGTCAGCGGTGGCGACGCCGTCAGGACAACCCGTGGTCAGCCGACGGGGGACAGGCGCCGATCCCGTGCTGTCCTTCGATCAGCGACGGCTCTGGCTGGAGAACCAGCTCCGGCCCGAGACTGCCTACAACGTCCACGTGCGGCGGCGCCTGGCTGGCCACCTCAACGTCACCGCGCTGGACTCCAGCATCCGCGCGATCCTGGCTCGTCACGAGGCACTGCGCACCAGATTCCCGACCGTGGACGGCGAGCCGGTACAGATAGTCGACGATCTCGACGAGAACTGGCACCTCACCATCGCCGATCTCGCTGGCGCGCCGGACGGCTTGGCCACCGCCCGGCAGCTCGCGGATGACGATGCTGCCACTCCCTTCGACCTGGCGCGCGGTCCGCTGTTCCGGCCCCTGCTGATCAGGCTCAGTGACACCGAGCACGTGCTGAGCGTCACCGCGCATCACATCGTCTGTGACGACTGGTCCATCGGCCTGTTCGCGCGGGAACTGGCGGCGCTGTATCGCGTCGACGGTGAGGTGGACCGGGCGGACCTGCCCGCACTTGCGGTCCAGTACCGCGACTACGCCGTCTGGCAGCAGCGGTGGCTGACCGGCGAGACGCTCGAGCGGCAGGTGGACTACTGGCGGCGGCACCTGGCCGGCGCACCGCCCGCGCTCGCCCTGCCGACCACGCAGTGGCGCGCCAGGGCCCCGGGTGCCGGCAGTGGCCTGGTCCGGTCCACGCTGTCCGCAGCGGAGACCGCCGGGCTGCGCGACCTGTGCCGCGCGTACGGCGTGACCTCCTTCATAACCCTCCTGGCGAGCCTGGCGACGGTGCTGGGCCGCTGGTCCGGCCAGCGGGATGTGGTCATCGGGGTGCCGATCGCCGGACGGTCCGACGGCGGGACGGAGAACCTCATCGGGTTCTTCGTCAACACGCTCCCGGTTCGCGTGGATCTAATGGGGGAGCCGAGCTTCGCCGAACTGCTCGACCGGGTGCGGCAGGCGGCACTGGGGGCGTACGCCCATGCCGATGCTCCGCTCGACGTTCTCGTGCAGGAGCTGCGGGCCGCCCGCGTGCCCGGCCGCACGCCGCTCTTCCAGGTCATTCTCAACGGGGTCGACAGCCCTTGGGCCGAGACGCTGAGCGGGGTGCTGGCGGAGTCGATGGACACGCCAGCACCCCCCGCCAAGTTCGACCTCACGCTGACCGGGCGGGAGGTCGACGGCGTGCTCCACCTGGACCTGGAGTTCAATGCCGAGCGCTACCAGGAAGCCATGATCGCGATCCTGCTCGGGCATGTCCGCACGCTGCTTCTCGCGGCCACGGACGACCCCGGCAGAAGCATCTTCGACTACTCCCTCCAGGCCGGCCAGCAGTCGGCCAGCACCGCCGTTCCGGCCATCGATCGCCCGCCGCCAGCGCCGCACCTGGCCGTGCGGAAGTTTGCCCGGCGGCCGGACCGGGTGGCGGTGATCGACGCGGACGCCACCTGGAGCTATCAGCGGCTGCACCAGGCGGCCGATCGGGTGGCGCGTGCGCTCGCCGAACATGACCGATCGCACGCCGGGCAGCATCTCGGCGTGATCAGGAGATCTGCGGCCGGCTTCGTGGCCGTGATCCTGGGCTGCATGAAGGCCGGAGCGACGTTCTCGGTGCTCGACACCGCCGCGGACCTGGCGATGTACACCGGCGTGACAGCGGTAGTGGACTGCAGCCCCGCGGGCGAGGTTCCGGACGGAACGATGGATCTTCGCGCCATCCTGCCCGGTGACGAGGATCAGGTTCCGAGCGGTCCGGATGGCAGCACTGAGCCACCCGCGCCGGCTGGCGACTGGGCGATCGAGCGATACGACCTCGGCGGCACCGACAGGTTCGCTGTGCTCTCCAGCCTGTCTGGCCACCTGCTGTCGGCGATGTCCAGCACGTTCGCCGCCGGAGCGACGCTCGTGCTGCCGGAACGCCGGCTCCTGGACGAGCCAGGCGTCCTGCTGGACTGGCTGCGGGACAACTCCGTCAGCGTCGCCTACGTGCGCCCGGCGATGCTGCGGGCGATTGCCGCCCATGCTCCCGAGCGCCAGCTGCCGGCGCTCAGATACCTGTTCGTCGAGAACGCTGGTGAGACCATCTGCCACGACATCGAGGCGCTGCGTCGCCTGTCGCCAGCCTGCCGCTGCGTCGCCCTCTACCGCGTGGACAGGAACGGCCGGCCGCTGGCGGCCTACCAGGTGCCGGACGGCTGGCAGCCCGGGGCCGTGCCCCTGCGGATTCCCCTCGGCAGCGAGCTGCCCGGCAGGTCGGCTCGGCTCCTGCACCCGGCCGGCCAGCCGACCGCGGCCGGCGAGGTCGGCGAGATCTGCGTCAGTGACCTTCGAACCGGTGACCTCGGGCGCCGCTGGAGCGATGGCACGCTTGAGTTCGTGGCCACGCTGGGCGAGGACCCGTCCCGCGACCCCCTGCCGACGGTGGCAACGCTGCGCGACCTACCCGGGGTGCACGACGCGCTGGTGACCGAGTACCCCGAAGCAGATGGCAGTACCGTGCTGGTCGGCTACATCGCCGGCCGCCCGGGCCCGGCGCTCGAAGCGGCCGAGATCCGTCAGCAGCTCGTCGGCCAGCTACCGGATCACCTGGTCCCGCAGCACATCTTCCCGCTCGACGTGCTGCCGCTGACTCCGGAGGGCGACTACGACCTGGCTGGCCTCCCGCAGCCAGACGCGGACAGCACCCCGCTAGACAGCTACGTCGCCCCGCGCACACCGGTCGAATGCCGGCTGACCGAGATTCTCCACGACCTGCTCGACGTCGAACGCATCGGCATCTACGACAGCTTCTTCGAGCTGGGCGGGTTCTCGCTGCTGGCCGCCCAGCTCAACAGCCGTATCCGAGAGAGGTTCACCGTGGAGCTGACGCTGCGGGACACGTTCAGCTCGGCCACGATCGAGGCGCTTGCGCAGCTGATCGTCCAGGCCCAGGCGGCCGAGCTGTCGGATGCCGCGGAGATCGAGGCGCTGCTCGACGAGATTGAGTCCGTCCCGGACAGGCAGGACTGACCGGTCCCGCCTGGGCTGTCGGCGGCGAGCCTACGGCGCAGGGCCCGGCGAGCTGTCGGACCGCTGGATCCACGTCCGCACCTGGCGTCGGCTCGACCGCATCCGGGCCAGCCCATCCGATCGCTGCTCAGCGGACACCGATCGCTGCTCAGCGGACACCGGCGGCACCGGCGCTGCCGACGACCCGAACAGGAGCGCACTGAGCGCACCCAGGTTGGGATGGTTGAACATGCTCAGCGGCGCGACCGTATACCCCAGCATCTGGCTCAGTTCGGCGCTCAGCTGCAGCAGGGACATCGAGGTGAACCCGGCGTCGAAGAAGTTCGTGGTCGGGTCGAGGGGGTGCCCGAGCACCGACGCGGCCAGTTCCCGCAACCGCCGGTCCGGCAGCTGGTCCGGGCGTTTCTGGGCGAGCAACCGTCGCGGCGCCGCCGGTTTCAGGTTCCCGGACAGCTCCAGGCGGTCCACCACGAGCACGCGCGCTGGCACGACACTGGCCGGCAGCACCGCGGTCAGGTGGGCGCGGACGGCGTCCTCTGTCACCACCGCAGCGGCCGATTGCACCCACACCCGGATAGCCTGGCCGCCTATGTCGCCGACGACCTGAGCGACTGCGTCCGTCACCCCGGCGCAGCCCCGCGCCGCGGACTCGATCTCCTCCAGCATCACCCGGTGGCCGTTGACGAGCACCTGGCGATCCCTGCGCCCGGCGAGATGAAGCCGGCCAGCCGCGTCGAGGCGGGCCAGGTCCCCGGTCCGCAGCCACCGCTGCCCGTCCTCGCCGGTCACGAACCGGTCGGTGCGCTCGCTGCCGAGATAGCACTGTCCGATGTGCGGCGCCGCGACCCACAGCTCGCCGATCTGGCCGACGTCGCAGCGCCTGCCGTCAGCGAGCACCTCGACCCGCCGGCCTGGCAACGGCAGCCCGATCGGCACCTGGCCGGTCGGCGGCAGCCGCTGGCCCGGCGCGATCTCGTACGCGACCACGAGCTGAGGGGTCTCCGTGCAGCCGTAGCCGTTGACGACGACCGCGCGGTCCGCACGCGACCTGATCAGCGCCGCCGTCGCCGCGGACAACGGCGACCCCCCGCACACCACGGCGCGCAGGTCGGGCAGCGGCCGCTCGTCGGCACCCAGCGCCAGGACCAGCATCGCCGGGGTCGCGTTCAGCACGCTCACCCGCTCCTGCCGGAGCCAGGCGGCCAGTTGACTTGAGTTCGCCGACGTCTCCGGTGGTGGTATGCACACCGTCGCACCGGCCCGCAGCGCCAGCCCGATGTCGCGAAGGACGGGGTCGTGGGCCGGGCTGCTGAGCATCGACACCCGGTCACCGGCACCGATACCGAGCCGACAGGCGAGATCGGCGACGGCGGTGTCGGTGCGATCCGTGGACACAACGACCGCGAGCGGGTCGCTGGTCGTGCCCGAGGTGAACAGCACGTGCTGCGGGCCAGCGGCGGGTGGCGGCCGGGTGGCGGCCACACGCCCCCCGCGGGCGATAGCGGCCGCGGGGCCTTCGCCGGAGCTGGGGAACGCGTGCGTCACGGCCGCGATCTCCAGCGCCCGGGTCCGGCGCCCCCGCGGCCAGTCGGCGTCCACGAGCACCGGCACTGCCCCGACCCGCCAGCAGGCCAGCAGGCGGGCAATGAAGTGACGGTCGCGCCGGGCCGGCACCGCGACGACCGCACCGGGCACGGCAGTGGTGCGCAGCGCCGCCGCCAGTTCGTCGACCTGAGCATCCAGGGACCGGTAGTCGAGCTCGCCATGCCGATCGGCCACGGCCACGGCACCGGGTCGCTGCTCGGCGTGCCGAGCCACGATCGCCTCGGTGGGCTCCGGAGCAGGCGCCAGCATTCCGCGGCCGGCTGTCCGGCCGGTCACGGCCGACGGTTCGAGCAGCTCATCGATCGGCCGGTCCGGGTCGCCCGCGGCCCGCACGGCGGTGCGGACGATCTGGTCCAGCAGCGCGGCGTGGTCGGCCGGCTCGCCGAGGCCGCGCGGCGTGACCAGGTGCAGCCGGTAGCCCGCAGGACTGCGGCGCAGGTAGAGGTTCAGGTCGAACAACGCCCACGCTGGCGGCAGGTCGTACTCGACGGCCGCATCTCCGCCGAAGCTCCGTGGCGGTGCTGCCCGGGTGAGATCGCTGAACCACAGCTGGATCAGCGGGCTGCGGGCGCCGTAGGTGCGGGGCCGCCGTAGCCGGTCGAGGATGTCGTCGTACGCAGGAAGTGCGTGGTCGGCCGCGTCGGTGAACGCGTCGCGCACCGCGTCGTACGCGCGCCGGAAGCTTTGCGCGCGGTGTGCCGTCACCGGCAGCAGCAGCGTGTCGAGCAGGAAGCCGATCAGCCTCTCGTCCTCGGGGCGGCCGATCCGCACACTTGGCAGACCAAGCACCTGGGCTCGGTCCTGGCCGTGCCAGGCGCCGAGGACCTGGCTGGCCGCAGTCAGGAAGAACATCGCCGGGGTCAGGCCATGCGCATGCAGCACGTGGTCTAGTGCGTCCGCCTCGCCGGCGGGCAGATCGGCGCTGCAGGTCAGGCCCGCGCGGTTCTCGTCGTCGCGTTCGGCTGCCGACAGGGGCAACGGAGCCGTCGGATCGGCCCCGGCCAGCCGTCGCGACCACCACTGAAGGTCCTGCTCCCACCGCGGCGTACTAGCCTGCCGGGTTTCGCGCTCCAGGTAGCGCAGCAGGCTCGGCGCGGCGGCGGCAAAGGCAGGCGCGTTACCCTCGGCGCGCGACTGGTACGCCGTGGCGAGCTCGGCCAGCACGATGTCGGAGGCGCGCAGATCCGCGATGAGGTGGTGCATCACCAGCACCAGCCAGGTCAGTCTGAGCGCGGGCGCGTAGACGACGCCGACTCGCCACAGCGGCGGCGGCGCCATCGGAAGCGGCCGGGCGCAGATGCGGTACAGCGCGTCGTCCACCGCGGTCATGGTGTCGCCGGCGGCCGGCCGTACCACCTCGATCGATACCGGTACCGGCACCGGCTCACCCACTGCTACCTCGGGCCGGGCGGGCCGCGGTTCCACCACCGAGCACCGCAGCGCCTCATGGCGTCCGCTCAGGTCGGTCAGCGCAGCCCGCAGCGCCGCTGGCTGCACCTGGCCCGCGACGCTCAGCACCCGCACCACGTTGTAGGCCGGGGAGTCGGGATGCAGTCGGTGCCAGGTCCATATCCGCCGCATCGTCGGCGCGAGCGGCGACGACGCGAACGGCGGCGCCAGCGAGATCGCGGCGGGCTGCTGCGGACCGGCGATGTCGGCAGCGGCGCGGCGAAACGGATCCCCCTGGTCCGCCGAACCTGCCGCCGCCGGTCGCGAGCTGACCTGCTCGGTGACCGCCTGCACGAGCTCGGCCAGGGACGGATCGTCGCGCACGATCGCCGACATCGGCACCTCGACCGCAAGGTCGGCGCTCAGCCGGGCGATCAGCCGCGCGGCCGCCAGCGAGTGTCCGCCCGCGGCCAGAAACGGCTGGTCCGGGTCGACCGAAGCGGTGAGCTTTCCGTCCAGCTGGAGCGCGTCGGTCCAGGCGGCGCGGACCCGGAACGCGACCGCATCGGCGGACCAGGGGTCCTCGCCTGTCACACGGCGCCTCCCTCGCCGTGGGCCAGCGCGCTCAGCGCGGATCGGTCCACCTTGCCGTTCGGCGTGAGTGGCAGCTCATCGAGCCGGATCAGCCGACTGGGTACCATGTACTCTGGCAGCCCTTCGGTCAGTGCGGTCCGCACCTGGTCGGGGCCGGGCTCCGGCTGGCGGGCGGTGTAGAACCCGGCCAGCGAGTTCTCGCCGGCGCTGCGCACGACGACCACCACGGCCGCCCGCACCGAGTCAACCGCCGCCATCGCGGACTCGATCTCGCCGAGCTCCACCCGGAAACCGCGGATCTTGACCTGGTGGTCGAGCCGGCCGAGGAACTGCAGGTTCCCGTCCGGGCGCCACCGGGCACGGTCACCGGTGGCGTACATCCGCTCGGACGGCACGAAGGGATCGGCGACGAACCGCTCAGCTGTCTGCCCAGGGTCGCCGTGATAGCCGAGCGCGAGGCAGTCTCCGGCGATGTGCAGGTCGCCCGGCACGTCGATCGGGGTCGGCTCGCGCCGCTCGTCGAGGATGTAGTAGCGGGCGTTCTGGATCGGGCGGCCATACGGAATGCTCGGCCACGACGGACCGACCTCGCCGACCACGGTGAAGTTGGACCAGATGGTCGCCTCGGTAGCGCCGCCCAGCGCGATGACCTCGGCGTGCTGGAAGCCGGCCCGGATCTCGTCGGGCATGGACAGCGGGATCCAGTCGCCGCTGAGGAACACCAGCCGCAGCGCACGCGGCCCGGCCCCGGCGCGGGCTCCGTTGATGGCGACGAACGGCAGCACCCAGGCGAGTGCGGCTGGAGCTGAGTCCCAGAAGGTGATCGGCTCGCGGCAGAGGATGTGCGCCACCCGTGCGGGTTCGGCCAGGTCCTCGTCACTGACGATCCGAATCGAGGCTCCTGCGGACAGGATGCCGAACACGTCGTAGACCGCCAGGTCGAAGCAGAAGGAGCTGACCAGGAGCAACCGGTCAGCCGGGCCCACTGAGAACCGCTCGTTGACCCATTCCACCAGATTGACCAACGAGCGGTGCGCGACAGTTACGCCCTTGGGCCGGCCGGTCGAGCCCGAGGTGAAGATCACGTAGGCGACATCGTCGGGACGGGCCAGCACCGGCAGGTCCGTGGCAGGCTGCCGGGCGACGTGCCAGCCAGTCCAGAGCCTCGGCCGCGGTGCCGCGCCCGTAACTTCCGCGGCGCTGCCGTTCTGGGCCGCTCTGGTGTCCGCGCCGCGGCGCAGCATCACCTCACAGCGCTGGGACAGGTCGTCGCGGGGCTGCACCCGCACCGTGGACCACGCCCCGCCGCGCAGCGACTCGAGCAACTCCGCGGGCACTGTCAGCAGCCCAGGTACGCCAGCCGCGCCGGGCGGGAGGACGTCGGTCACGATGACCGCGCCGCCGGGGCGGATGACCGCCGTGAGCGCCTGAAGCAGCCTCCGGAGGTAACCGACGCCGGACCGATGCAGCGCGACACCGGCGAGCACCACAACGTCAAAAGCGCCCGGGAGCAGCTCGGCGACCTGGTCGGCGGCCCCCTGGACGAGGTCGACGAAGAGGCTATGCTCCTGCGCCCACCTGGTGCCGGCGCGCACGGCGTGCTCGGCTGGATCGAGGCCCGCATACAGGTCGACGTGCGGGGCGACCCGCCGCAGCAGGTGCCCTGAGCCGAAACCGATCTCCAGGACCGACGACGGGTTCTCCGCCAGCACGAGTCGGCTGACGTGGCCGGCGGCGGCCGCCGCATCAGCCTCGCTGCCGCGGTACTCGCCACCCGGCTGCCGGATCTCGTGCCGCCGGGTCGGGACCGATGGCCGCTCGGTGGCGACGTCGAGAGCGACCACGTCCGCCAGCCGCGGAGCCGCGGCCGCGTAGGCGTCGAGGCGGGCCAGGTCATCGGTACCGCCGACCAGGCACCGGGCCCCGGTCGAGGTCAGCACGTAGCCCAGGCGGCTGACCGGCCACTGGGGATCGACCGGTACGAACGTCGCGCCGGCGAGCGCGACGCCCAGCAGCGCGACCACCGTCTCGGGGCGGTGGCGGCCGACGACGGCCACGTGCTCTCCAGGACGTACGCCGATCTCGCGCAGCAGCCAGGCGAGCCTGTTCGCGGCCGCCTGCAGATCGGCGTAGGTGTGCACGGTCCGGTCGGCGACGACGACCGCCGGTGCGTCCGGTGCCTGGCGCGCGGCCTCCGACACCATCTGGGTCACCACGGCGTCGCCCCGGAACGGGCGGTGCGTCGCGTTCCAGGCCGCCGGGGGGTGCTTGATGGTCTGGCTGGCGTTCATCGGTCCTCAGTTCCCGGTCCGCTGCTCGAGCACTGCGCAGAGCTGTCCGAGGGTGGGCGCGTCGAAGAACACGCCGATGCTGAGTTCCACGCCGAAGGTGTCCCGCACCCGCGACATCAGCTCGACCGCGGACAGCGAGTTGCCGCCGAGGTCGAAGAAGTCGTCGTCGAGGCCGATGTCGGCGAGGCCCAGCGTGCGCGACCACAGCTGCCGTACCCGATCGGAGACCGACGCAGCCGGCGGAATGGCGATCACGGACGCTTCCGGTGCGGCCGCGGACCTGGCGGTCGCTGGCTGGCCGTTCCGCCGGGGCTGGCCGGCCGCGTCGGGCAGCGCCACCGGCGTTCCGTCTGCGTACGGCCGCACCACCACCTGCTCGGGCGTTCGCGCGGCCAGCAGGGTCAGGACCAGGTCGACGCCGACCGCCGGATCGATGCCTGTCGTCCCGCCGGCCGGCCTGCCGAGGCGGTCTGTGGCGGCATGCTGCCGCGGTCGGCTCGCCATGCCTACCCTGGCCCAGCTGGGGAAGTTGATGCTGAGCACCCGGCCGGCCGGGATGCCAGGGTCACGGGCGTACAGGTCGAGGACCGCGTTGGCGGCTGCGTAGTCGCCGCTGCCGATCAGGCCGTCGACGGCGGCCCGGCTGGAGAAGAAGACGACGAAGTCCAGGGCGGGCTGCCCGGCTAGCGCCTCGGCGAGTGCGTAGGTGCCGAGAACCTTGGGGCGCATCACCTCCGCCGCCAGCTCCGGCCGGCGGACCGGCAGCAGGCCGTCACCGGCCACCCCGGCCAGGTGCATCAGCCCGTTGAGCGGACCGTCGTGAGTGGTCACCACGCCGAGTGCGCGGCGCACCTGGCGGGCATCGCCGACATCGCAGCGGATGAGCCGCACCTGAGCGCCGAGCGACCTCGCGTCCCGCACCGCGCTGTCCACTCGGCTCGTCCACGCGTCCCCGTCGGCCAGCCGCCGCTCGTGATCCGCTCCCCCGGCTGGTACGTGGCGGCCGAGCAGCGTGATCCTCGGGCACGCACCGCTGGCGGCCAGGCCTCGCGTCATCTCGAGGCCAAGCCCGCCGAGCCCGCCGGTGATGACATACACGCCGTCGCGGCGGACAGCAGGCTCGCCGCCCGGCGCGATCCAGAGCGGCACTTCTTCGGGCAGCCAGCGGCGGCGGCCGCGCAGCGCGACCACCAGCTGCCCGTCGTCACGGCATAGCTCGTCGCGCAGGTCGCCGACCGTTGTGTTCGCGGAGGCGTCGATCAGCTTGCCGGACACCCAGGGCATTTCGGCGGCCAGAGTACGCATCGCGCCATGCAGGCTCGCCTTGACCGGCTCGACCGGATCTGCGCCGGACACATCCAGCGACCCCGTGGCCAACGTCACCAGCCCCGGCAGCCGTCCGGCAGCGCCTGTGCGCAGACCGTGCTGGATCAGCGCGAGCAGACCGAAGAACGATCGGTCGAGCTGGTGCTGGACGCTCCCGGTCGACGCCTGCGACCAGGTCGCGGCCGCAGCGGCATGCACCAGAAGGTCAGGGCTCTCGCCGCGGATGGCGATCTCGTCGAAGGCGCGACGCACGTCGTCGGCCACGCCGGGTCGCACGCCGAACTCGTCGCCGCTGCACCGGTACGCGCTCGACGGCCGAAGCCGAACGGTGCGCAGCCCGGCCTGCTGAAGGGCGAGCACGACGTCCAGGGCGCGACGCGGCTGATCAGGTAGCAGCACCACCGCCATGGTGCCCTGGTGGCTGCCCGGTGCCGGACCGGCAGGGGACGGAGTCCACGCCACCGTGGCGAAGGGCGTGCTGGCCGAGCCGGCCGTGGCGGACATGCGATCGGGACCTGCTGCCCCGTCCCGCGTCGCCGGAGGCGGTTCGATCCAGAACCGCTTGCGCTGGTAGGGGTAGCCGGGCAGGGGAACACGGTGCCGCAGCGGGGACTGTCCGACCTGCTCCCACTCGATGTCGTGACCCTCGGTCCACAAGTGGGCCGCCGCGCTCAGCAACGACACCGTGTCGGCAGCATCGTCGCCGCCCGGCCGGGGCAAGCTGGGCACGGCCGTGACCTGACCATGCCGGACCCGCGGGTGCTGGCGCACGAGCCCGGTGAGGACCCGACCTGGCCCGGCCTCGACGAGCACCCCGTCGCCGGTCTGGAGCAGCGCGTCCAGAGCCTCGGCGAAACGGACCGGCCTGACCAGCTGCCGCGCCCAGAACGAAGGATCGGCCGCTTCGGTGTCGGTGATCCGACATCCGGTCGCCCCGGAGTAGACCGGGATTCTCGGTGGTCTGATGCTGATGCCCGAGACAGCCCGCTCGAAAGCGACTGCCGCCTCCTCGAGCGCTGGGGTGTGGAACGCGCCCGAGGTACGCAGCCGCCGGCTGGCGATGCCCCGCTCGGCGAGTGTCGCTGCGACTCGCTGCAGCTCGTCGTTCGGGCCCGACAGCACGATTTGCGCGGGCGCGTTGACCACGGCGACGCCGACCGAGTCCGGCAGAAAGGAGCGCACGTCGTCCTCGGTGGCCGCCACCGCGAGCATTCCGCCGCCGGCCGGGCGATCACCCATCGCCCGCGCCCGGGCGAGGACCAGTGCGGCCGCGTCGGCCGGCGCGAAGATGCCGGCCACCGTGGCGGCGGCGACCTCGCCGATGCTGTGGCCGAGCAGCGCCGCCGGCCGGATGCCGGCGTCCTGCCACAGCTGCGCGAGCGCCACCTCGACGGCGAACAGCAGCGGCTGGGCGAGCACCGTGTCGTTGATGTCGGCGTCGCTGGCCACGCCGTGAAAGCAGTCCCGCAAGGGCAGGTCCGGGCAGTCGAGCAAGTCGAGCCAGCCGTCAAGGGCCCGGGCGAAGGGCCGGACATCGCGGAAGAGACCGCTGGCCATGCCCACGTACTGCGAACCCTGGCCGGGAAACAGCAAGCTCACCGGTCGTGGCGACCGCACTGGCCGGCCGGGTGCGAGCACGCTGGCGGAGTCCATCGCGCCGAGTACCGCGGCGGCATCGCGCGCGCTGCCGCAGACGGTGGCCGCCCGGACCGGATGCCTGGCCCGTCCGTGCTGCAAGGTCGCTACGGCGTCGGCGAACACGCTCTCCCCGCACTGGGCGAAGAACTGGGCGAGCCGATCGCGGGTCGCCTGCTCGGCCGCGGCAGTCTGGCCGGACCAGGGCAGAACCAGGGGCTGCCCGGCGTGCTCGGCCCAGCTCTGCATGGGCGGCTCCTCCAGCACGACATGCACGTTGGACCCGCCGATACCCATCGAGCTGACCGCCGCGCGCCGCGGCCGCTGCGGATCGCGCGGCCAGGGCGCGAGACGATCATGGACCCGGAACGGCGTCGAGTCCAGGTTGAGCTGGGGGTTGGGGGTAGTCACGTTGATGCTCGGGGGAAGCTGCGCACGTTCGAGCGACAATGCCATCTTGACGAGCCCGGCCATCCCGGACACCGGACCAAGATGTCCGATGTTGCCCTTGACCGAGCCGATGCCGCACCCGCCGGCCGGCAACCGGGCACCGGCCAGCCGGGCGTACGCCTCAGTCAGCGCCGCAACTTCGATCGGGTCGCCGAGCAGGGTGCCGGTTCCGTGCGCCTCGACGTAGGAGATGTCCTCGGGGCGGAGGCCGGCCAGCGCCATCGCCTCCATGATGACCGCGCTCTGGCCGGCGGAGCTCGGGGCGCCGAAGCTGACCTTGTCGGCGCCGTCGTTGTTGACGGCGATGCCGCGGATCACCGCGCTGATGTGATCGTGCTCGGCGAGCGCGTCGGACAGGCGTTTGACGACCACAGCGCAGGCGCCACTGCCGAAGATGGTGCCGGTGGCCGCCGCGTCGAACGGCCGGCAGTGCCCGTCGCGGGATCGCACCCCGCCTGGCTCCCACAGGTACCCGCTTCCGAAGGGGAATTCGATGTCCGCACCGCCGACGAGTGCCATGTCGCAGTCACCGATTCGCAACGCCTGACACGCCAGGTACAGCGCGATGAGGGCGCTCGAGCACGCGGTCAGCACCGTGACGCTGGGACCCCGCAGATCGAGCTTGTACGAGGTAGTCGTGGCCACGTAGTCCCGATCGCTCAGCGTCGCCACGCCGGAGATGATGGAGCTGGCGAACTCCGGATGCGGCAGCAGATGCTGCTCGGCATACCGCGGCGGACCCGAGGTGGCGTAGACGCCGACTCCGTCGCCGATGGTGGCGGGATCGTAGCCCGCGTTCTCCAGAGCGGAGTGCGCGATCTCCAGGAACAGCCTGGTCTGCGGGTCACTCAGCTCCGCCTCACGAGGGGTCATCCGGAAGAGCTGGGCGTCGAAGTACTCGGCGTCGGGCACCATCGCGATGGTCTTGACGTACGCCGGATTGGACAGCAGCTCCTCCGGCACGCCGCGCCCGCGCAGTTCCTCGTCGCTCAGCGAACAGACGCTCTCCCGGCCGCGCACCAGATTCGACCAGTACTCATCGACGTCTCGGGCACCGGGAACCTTGGCGGCGAGCCCGATCACCGCGATGGCCTCGTCCAAATCCAGCATTGCTCACTTTCCCGGCTGGTTTTGGCGATGCATACCAGGGACGCTACGGGCGGTGATGTCCGCTTGTCCCGTCGCCGGAACCGGCTACTCGCTGTCCGCACTCCGATCTCGCCGCCGGCCTTGGGTTGCTGACCTGCGCGTTACGGGCGTCCCAGGAAGTGGGGATGCGCTCGCGTTGGCCACATCGGCGAGCATGGTCTCGATCGGCGCGGCCCCATCAGGACTGCACTGCCAACCGAGATGGAGCGGTTGCTCATGCGTAAGTTCGCCGTACTCTGTGCCGGCTACCTGATCAGCCTGACCGGCTCAGGGCTGAGCGGCTTCGCGCTGGGAGTCTGGATCTACCTGCGGACTCATTCAGCCACGATGTTCGCGGTCAGCATGGTGCTCACGCTGCTGCCGGGGCTGCTGCTGTCACCGCTGGCCGGTGCCCTGGCAGACCGCTGGAGCCGGCGGATGATCCTGCTGACCAGTGATCTGGCAGGCATTGTCACCACGCTGAGCCTCGCCGTGCTCTACGCGCTAGGGCTGCTGGAACCGTGGCACGTCTTCATTGTCATCACGATCCGCTCGGCACTGCGGTCGGTGCAGGTCCCTGCGCTCAACTCCAGCGTGGTCCTCCTCGCGCCGAAGAAGCATGTCGGCCGCGCGAACGGGATGGTGCTCCTGGCCACCGCCATAAGCCAGACCGTGGCGCCCGTGCTGGGTGGCGTGCTGATACTGGCGATCAGGCTGACCGGCGTCCTGCTGATCGACTGTGCGACGTTCGTAGTGAACGTGGTCGTCCTGCTGCTGATCACGATTCCGCGTCCGGCGGCCTCTGAGGCGGGCTCGGCGGGCAAGGGAACACTTCGGGGCGAGATCACGCAGGGCTGGACCTACTTGTCGCGGCGGAGTGGCCTGGTCGGCCTGGTCGTGTTTTACGCAGCGCTCAACCTCAGCGTGGGCTTCGTCGATGTGCTCTTCACTCCTCTCGTGCTCGGTTTCGCCTCCGTGGCGGCACTGGGAACGGTGCTGTCGGTTGGCGGCGTCGGCCTGATCCTGGGAGGCAGCGCCATGACGGTGTGGGGAGGCCCGCGACGCCGGATCCACGGTCTGGCCGGCTTCGCGGTCCCGCTCGGGCTCTTCCTGTGTCTGGGTGCGCTTCGTCCGAACGTGACACTTATCGCGATCGCGGCCTTCGGATTCATGTTCTGCACGATGATCATCGACGGCACGAGCCGTAGCGTCCTGCAGGTGGAGGTCGAGCCCGACATGCAGGGACGGACGTTCGCGATGTTCAACATGGTGACGAACTTCGTCCTGCTGGTCAGCTACCTCATCGCCGGACCCATTGCCCAGCACATCTTTGACCCGCTGCTTCGGGAGGGCGGTGCGCTAGCCGGCAACGTGGGCGCCGTCCTGGGGGTCGGCCCGGCCCGAGGAACCGCGCTGCTCGTCCTGCTGCTCGGACTTCTCATACTGGTGACCGCGACCGTCGGCTACCTGCACCCCAGCTTGCACCAGCTGACGGCGCGAGGGGAGAACGGCGACCGCGTCCTAGCCCTGTCGGTGCCCGAAGCCTTCCCGGGCGCAGCTACCGGCCAGGTGATGCCGGCCGACGGTGCGCCGGCGCTCGCGGCCGACCTTGCCGCAGTCCCAAGCAGAAGGTGACCGGGGCGACGCAGACCACACGCGCAGACGGGAGTGCCCCATGACCGACCTGCAGCAGCGGATCGCAGCACTGTCTCCGGAGCAGAGGAGGGTGCTCGAGGCGCGGCTCGCCGATCTGGCGGCAGCACGGGGCCCGGCACCCGAGGACCGGATTAGCCCGCGCGATCGCGCGCGGCCGACCCCCCTGGGGTTCGCGCAGCAACGGGAATGGGCGGTCGAGCGGTTCCGGTCAGCCAACAACATCACCGGCGCCATTCGGCTCGAAGGCCGGCTCGACATGCCGCTGCTCAGCGGGGTTCTCACCGAGATCCTCGACCGGAACGAGGTACTGCGCAGCATCGTAGAGATAAGCCAAGACGGGACCCCGGTGCAGGTCGTGCAGCCGGTCACGGCGGTTCCCACGCCCGTCGTGGACCTGTCGAGCCTCTCGGGCGAGCAGCAACGCGAGGAGGTGCGCCGGCGCTGCATGGCGGAGGTGCTGCGCCCCTTTGATCCGCGCGACCCACAGCGGCTGCGGGTCACCCTGCTCCAGCTGGCGCGGGACATGCACGTCGCGCTGTTTGCCACCGACCATGCGGCATCGGATGCCTGGTCGCTGTCGACGATCGCGCAGGAACTCGCGACTCTGGTCGGCATCCATCAGAATGCCGGCGGGCGCAGCCTGCCTCGGCCGCAAATCCAGTTCGGTGACTTCGCCGCCTGGCAGCGGGCCCGGTTCTCCGAGGAGAGGATTGCCGCGGAGCTCCGGCACTGGCGCGAAGTACTCGGTGGCCTGCCTGCCAGTTCGGCGTTTCCGACGGACCGGCCGTACCCGGCGAGGCCGACGTTCGCCGGCAGCACGTGGTCGATGGAGCTGTCGGCGGAGCTTAGCGCCGATCTCGGCCGGTTCGGCGAACGGGAAGGCGCCTCGCTCTTCACGATTCTCCTGGCCGCCTGCTCCGTGCTGCTGTACCGCCATCTCGAGCAGGACGACCTGGTCATCGGCTCGCTGGTGTCGGGGCGCACCAGAATCGAGACGGAGCGGCTGATCGGCTGCTTCGCCAACCCGCTCCCGCTGCGCATGCGGCTGCGGGAGGACCGGACGCTGCGCGAGGTCGTCCGTCAGGCCCGCGACACATTTACCACCGCTCTGGACCACCAGGATGTGCCCTTCGACCGCCTGATCAATGAGCTCAGCCTCGGGCGCGAGGCCTCTCAGACGTCACTCAGCCGGATCTGGATCAATGTCCTGACGGTGCCCGACATGACCCTCGAATTGCCCAGCCTTCGCATCACGCCCGAGCCGATGGATCTCGGCATGGCGTCGGTTGACCTCACCCTGGGCGCCTTCCCGCGCGCCGACCGGCTGGCGCTGCAGTGGGGCTACATGACGGAGCTGTTCGACCGTGACACCGTGCGGCTGCTCGCCGAGCAGTTCCACAGTGTGCTGCGCCAGCTCGTCACCGCACCGGACACGCCGGCGGGGCGAGTAGAGCTCGCCGCCGCCCCGGCACCGGCGCGGCACCCGTCCGCCGCCGCGCCGGCCGCTCCCGGGGCCGGCTTCGTCGAGCTGTTCCAGCGTCGGGTCGCCCTGGCCCCGCATGCACCAGCGGTCGTCCATGGCGGCGTTCCCACCAGCTACGCCGAGCTGAACCGGGACGCCAACCGGCTCGCCCGCCACCTCAGGGCCAGGGGTGTCGGCCGGGACATGACCGTCGGCATCCTGGTGGAGCGCTCGCGGCACCTGGCCGTGGCCATCCTGGGTGTGCTCAAGGCGGGTGGCGCCTACGTTCCCGTGGATGCGGGTTACCCGCCTGATCGCATCGCCTTCATGCTCACCGACGCCCGCGCCCAGGTGCTGGTCACCCAGCAGCCGCTGGCGGCCATGCTCGCCGATTCCGGGGCCGCCGTTCCGGAGCAGATCGTGCTCCTCGACGAGGTGCCGCGGCTGTCCGGCGACGACGTCGACGGGGACCTGCCGGAGGCACCCGATCCCGCGGCACTGGCGTACGTGGTCTATACCTCCGGCTCGACCGGCCGGCCCAAGGGCACCATGATCGAGCATCAGTCCCTGGTGACCTTCGCTCGTGATGTCGTGGAGCGGCTCGGGCTGGGCGCCGGCGACAGGTTCCTCCAGTTCGCCTCGCCCAGCTTCGATGTGCTGGCGGAGGAGCTGTTCCCGACCTGGCTCGCGGGCGGGGCAGTGGTGATTCCGCAACAGCACATCATCAGCGGAGAGGCCGATCTCGCCGAACTGGTCGAGCGGGAGCGGCTGACGGTGATCGAGCTGCCGACTGCCTACTGGCATGAGTGGGCCCGCGAGCTCGACCGCCTCGACCGTGACCTGCCGAGCTGCCTGCGACTGGTGATCATCGGCGGGGAGCGGGTCCTGGCCGAGCGGCTTGCGCTCTGGCGGCGGCTGGGCGTCCCGCTGATGCACGTGTATGGACTGACCGAGACCACGGTCAGCTCGACATTCTTCCGCCTGGATCGGGCCGAGCCAGTATACGAGTGGCCGAACCTGCCGATCGGCACCCCGCTGCCCTCGGCGGAGCTTCGTGTTCTCGACCGCTGGCTGCGGCCCGCGCCGGTGGCCGGTATCGGCGAACTGTACATCGGCGGCATCAGCCTGGCCCGCGGCTATCTGGGCCAGCCCGGGCTGACCGCGCACCGCTTCATCGCCGATCCCGAGCCGTCCCGGCCGGGCCGGCGGCTGTACCGGACCGGTGATCTGGTCCGCCGCCGAGCCGATGGCAACCTGGAGTTCCTGTCCCGGGCTGACGCTCAGATCAAGATCCGCGGATTCCGGGTGGAGCCAGCGGAGATCACTTCGGCACTCAACGGGCATCCGGACGTCGCGGAGTCCGTCGTCGTGCCGTACGAGCCCGTCCCCGGCGACCGACGGCTGGTGGCCTACGTCGTGGCACGGCAGGGGAGCACGCCGGACTCCGCTGACCTGCGCCGATTCCTCGAACTCAGACTACCGGCCTACCTGGTGCCGTCTTACTTCATCGAGATCGGCGCGCTCCCGCTCAACTCGAACGGCAAGCTCGACTACGGCCGCCTGCCCGCACCGGACACTACCCGGCCGGTCGCGGCCGAAGGCTACCTTGAGCCGCAGTCCCCGACACAGCAGAAGCTCGCGGACATCATTGCCGCCGTTGTCGGGCTCTCCGCGATCAGCATCCAGGACAACTTCTTCGAGATCGGTGGCGACTCGATCCTCGCCATTCAGGTCGTCGCGCGGGCGCAAGAGGCCGGCCTCCAGTTCTCGCCGTACGACATCTTCGCCCACCCGACCGTCATTTCCCTGGCGGAAGTGGTCGGCGGCGGAGCCGCCACCGACGCCGAGCAAGGCGAGGTGACCGGACCGGTGCCCCTGGCGCCGATGCAGACCTGGTTCTGCACGGCGGGCATCGAGGATCCGGGCCACCAGAACACCTCCGTGCTGCTCGAGCTGGGTAGCTCCGTCGAACCAGGGCTGCTTCGTGCGGGAGTCGAGCACCTCCTGGTGCACCACGACGGCCTGCGCCAGCGATTCCTGCTGAACGGGTCGCGCACCCGGGCCAGGATCGCGCCGAGCGGCGACCCGACGCCGTTCGAGGTCCATGACCTGTCAGATCTCGAGCCGGCCGAGCAGAACCGCAGGCTGGCGGACATCGCGGCGGCGATGCAGTCGCGCCTGGACCTGGCGGTCGGACCGCTGATCAGGATCGCGCTGATCCAGTTCGGCGCCGGGCGCCGGGACCACGTCGCTGTTCTCGCGCACCGGCTGGCGGTGGACGCCGTCTCGATGCACCTCATCCTCGAGGATCTGGAGACCGTAGTGGTCCAGCTGTCCGCCGGCGAGGAGGTCAGGTTCCTGCCCAAGACCACCTCGTGGCAGTCGTGGAGCCGCCGTCTGGCCAGATTCGCGAGCACGACGCCGGTGCAATCTGAGCGGGCGTACTGGTCAGCGGTTGCCGCGACGCCAGCCAGTAAGTTGCCACGCGACATCCAGTCGGAGGCAGCGGCCAGCACGAATGCGACGGCCCGAACGGTGACCGCTGCCCTGGACTACGCCGAGACGGTCCAGCTCCAGCGCGCCGTGCCAGAGGCGCTGAGCTGCCGGATCGACGAGCTCCTGCTGACCGCGCTGAGCCGGACCCTGGGCACGTGGAGCGGGGCGACGCGGCATGTGATCGCTCTCGAGCGCCACGACCGTGAAATGCTCTTCGACGACGTCGACCTGACCAGGACTGTCGGCTGGTTCAGCCGGACCCATCCGGTTGTCCTGACCTGCGAGCCGGGCAGTTCACCGGAATCGTCGCTGGCCGCGGTGCAGGAGGCACTGCGCTCGGTGCCTGCTGGCGGGATCGGCTGGCAGCTGCTGCGCCATGACGCCGATCCGGTGCCTGACGCGCCGGCCGAGCTCTCGTTCACGTACCTCGGGCAGCGGGCCGAGCCGGCCTCGGGCGCGTTCACCATTGCGGCGGAGACCGTCGGGCACGACGAAAGTCCAAGCGGGCGGCGACGATACCCGATCGAGGTCCGGGCCAGAATTCGAGGTGACGAGCTAGGCGTCTCGTGGCAGTACAGCGAGGGCGTACACGAGCGGGCAACGATCGAGCGGCTGGCCGCGTGCTACCTCGACGAGCTGCGGGCGCTGATCGACCGGACCCGGCGCGCGATCGACTCCGGGCATACCCAGCCGGAATTCCCGCACGCGCATGCGGACCGGGCCCAGCTCGACGACTTGATCGGCCGGCTCGAGAACAGGCAGGTGCGCGGGTGAGCGCGGACGACATCGAGGATGTCTACGATCTGTCACCCCTGCAGCAGGGCATGCTGCTCCACAGCCTGTACGACGGCGACGCGGACACCTACGTCGCCCAGCACGCCTTCGTCATCGACGGCCCGCTCGACGGCGATGCCCTGGCGAACGCCTGGCAGGACACGGTATCGGCGCACACCGCCCTGCGGACCTCCTACCACTGGGAGGGCCTGGACCGGCCGCTGCAGGTAGTCCACCGCGACGTCCGCGTGAACATGCAGCGGCACGACTGGTCGGATATCGAGGAGCAGCAGCGAGACGAGCGATTCCACCGCCTGCTGGCTGACGAGCGAACCGCGGGCCTCGACCCGGCGTGGGCACCGTTGCTGCGGCTGCAGCTGATTCGGATGACCGACGATCAGCACTGCTTCGCCTGGACCCATCACATGCTGCCGGTGGATGGCTGGTCAGTGCCGATCATCATCAACGACGTCGTCCGTCACTACTATCACCTGACGACCGGCGTCCCCGCGCCACTACCGGCTGCTCCCTACCGCGACTACATCGCCTGGCTGCACCGCCAGGACCTGGCGGCGGCCCAGGACTTCTGGAGGCGCGCGCTGAGCAGCTGGTCCAGCGCCAGCCCGCTGGGGCCGCTGTGGCCGGCTCAGCCCGGACAGGGCACCGGGCTGGTCGAGGAGCGGAGCACGGATTTCCCGCCCGCGCTCGTCGCTGCGCTGCGAACCGTGGCGGCCCGCTACCGGGTCACTCTCAACGCGGTCCTGCACGCGGCGTGGGCGCTGGCGCTGCAGCGCTTCACCGGCGGGCCCGAGGTGCGGTTCGGTTTCGCCAGCTCGGGCCGCCCGCCCGAGCTGCGCGGGGTGGACCGGATGGTCGGCACGTTCGTCAACAGCCTGCCGATCCAGGTGCCGGTGCCGCTCGATGGCGACATCGGGTCGTGGCTGTCTGACATTCAGGCGAAGCTCACCCTGACCCGCCGATACGAGTACAGTCCGCTGAGCCAGATCAGGGCCTGGGCAGGTTTGCCAGCATCGCAGCCTCCATTCGACAGCCTGATCGTCTTCGAGAACTACCCGTTCGCGGTCGAGGCAGGCAAGCCGGCGCAGCCGCTGTCGTTTCGCCTGGTCAGCGATTTCGAGAAGACCAGCGTGCCGCTCACGCTGTTCATCACGCCGCCGCCCGCGGCGAGCCTCCGCCTGCTCTTCCACCGGGATCGGTTCGCACCGGACGCGGTCGACGAGATCCTCGGGTGCTTCCGCGCCATTCTCGATGCACTGACCGGTGCCGAGCGCATCGCGGCGGCCGTCAGCGCGGTGCACGAGCCGGGAGGCACTGGCCGTGGCGCCAGCGTGGCCTACCAGGACGCCGGGCAGAATCTGCCGGGGCTGATCGAGCGGCAGGCGACGGCAACCCCGGACGCGGTCGCCGTCGTGGCGGAGGACGGTTCCCTCACCTACCGGCAGCTTGTTCTCAACGCCCGGCAGACCGCGGCCACGCTGATGGCCGCTGGCGCCGGCCCGGGGCACGTTGTCGGGATCTGCGCGGAGCGATCGCTGGACATGGTGACCGGCCTGCTCGGTGCGCTGCTGGCCGGGGCCGCGTACCTGCCGCTGGAGCCGTCGCTGCCGGCCAGGCGGCTTGCCCTCATGATCGCCGACGCCGATGCCAGCCTGGTCCTCGCGCAGCGTGCGGCCGCGGGGATCGCCCGCGAGGCCGGCGCGCGGTGCGTGCCGACGCTGGAGGACCTTGCTGGCGGGTCCGCCGGATGGTCCGCTCCCGCGCTGAGCGGAGCCGATGCCGCGTACGTGATCTACACGTCGGGATCTACCGGGCGCCCGAAAGGTGTCATGATCAGCCACCAGGCGATCATCAATCGGCTGCTATGGATGCAGGAAGCGTTTCCGCTGGCCCCCGCTGACTGCGTACTGCAGAAGACGCCGCTGGGTTTCGACGTCTCGGTGTGGGAGATCTTCTGGCCGCTGATCAACGGCGCGACCACCATCCTGGCCCGGCCGGGTGGTCACCAGGACGCCGAGTACCTGGCCCGGACGATCGCGCGACATGCGGTCACCACTGCCCATTTCGTGCCGTCCATGCTCCAGCTTTTCCTGGACGAGCCGGCCGTTGCGGGCCTGCGTTCGCTGCGCCGCGTGCTCTGCAGCGGGGAGCAGCTCTCGCCGTCCCTGGCGAGGCGCTTCCAGGCGCTGATGCCCCAGGCAGAACTGCACAACTTGTACGGGCCGACCGAGGCAGCGGTCGACGTGACGTGGTGGGACTGCGCCCGGCCCGCTCCGGCTGGCGTGATCCCGATCGGCGACGCGATCGCGAATACGCAGGCGCAGGTGCTGGACGGCCGGCTGATGCCAGCACCCCGCACCGTCCCGGGCGAGCTGTACCTTGGCGGCGTGCAACTCGCGCGCGGTTACCTCGGCCGGCCCGGGCTCACCGCCACGAGCTTCATCGCGCATCCGCTCGCCGGTCCTGGCGGCCGCCTGTACCGCACCGGCGACAAGGTGCGCCGGCTGCCCGGCGGGTCGCTGGAATTCCTTGGGCGGCTCGACCACCAGGTCAAGATCCACGGCTACCGGATCGAGCTCGGGGAGATAGAGCAGGTCCTAGGCGAGCATCCCGCGGTGCAGGAGGCAGCTGTCATCGTCAGGACCAGGGCAGAATCCACCCAGCTGGCCGCGTACGTGACCGCCAGCGCCGGTGCCAGTCTCGACCCGCAGACGGTGCGCGAGTACCTGCAGCACCACCTGCCCAGGCACATGCTTCCAGCCACGTTCACGATCCTGGCGGCGATGCCGTTGACCCAGAACGGGAAGCTGGACCGGGCGGCGCTGCCCGATCCGTCGCCGGCCGTTGCGGACGGCAGCCCGCCCACGGCGCCCGCCACGCCGCGCGAGGAGGCGGCGGCCGCGGTGTTCCGCGATGTTCTCGACCTGCCCGAGATCGATGTGACGATGAGCTTCTTCGACCTCGGGGGCAGCTCCTTCGATGCTGTCCGCGCTATCAGGCGCATCGAGGGGGCAACCGTTGGCCTGCTCGGCGCACATTCCAGCGTGCGGGCGCTGGTCGCCGCGCTGCAGCCCGCTAACGGGCGTCCGGGCATCCTGCTCCGGATGACCGCGCCCCGTCCGGCCTCACACACGCTGGTGTGCGTGCCGTTCGGCGGCGGCAGCGCCATCGCCTACCGGCCCCTGGCGGGCGCGCTGTCCGCGGACACTGAACTGCTCGCGGTATCCATGCCCGGACACGAGCTAGGTGGCGAACCCGATCTGCACCCGCTCGAAGAAGTGGCACGCCAGTGCGCCGAGGCGGTGCTCGATGGCTGCGACGGGCACGTCTCGGTGTACGGGCACTGCGTCGGCGTTGCCCTCGCCGTCGAGATAGTCCGCCGGCTGGAGTCGGCGGGCCGCAAGGTGGAGCGGCTGTTCGTTGGCGGATCGCTCCCGTACTACCGGCCGGGAGTGTTCGGGCGATCACTGCAGCGAGGGCTTGGCGTTCTGGCCAGTCGCCGGATCCTGCGGATCTCAGAAGTGACGGTGGGCACGACGTCCCGCGATAGCCCGGCCGCCAACCGGGCCGAGATGCGCTATCTGCGGTCGATCGGCGGCTTCGCCGACGATATCGACTCCGAAGCGCTGACCTTCGTGATGCGCGCGTTCCGGCACGATGTCGCCGAGGGTGGTCGCTATTTTGTCGAGCACTGGTCACCCGGTGACGACACTCCGGCGCTGGAGACGCCGATCACCTTCATCGCCGGGACAGACGACCCGCTGACGCCCCTATGGGACCGGACGGCGAAGCAGTGGAGGCGGTTCAGCCAGTCCGTCAACCTGGCCGCGGTGCCCGGCGGGAAGCACTATTTCGTGCAGCACCAACCTGAGACGCTGGCCACGATCATCGAACGCGTGCTCGCCGGCGGCGCTACCGGCTGAACCCGCTCGCCAGGGCGACGATCCGCCGGTGCCGGCTGCGGTCTACCCGGCGTCGTTGAGGAAGGCCAGCACGCGCTGCTTGAGCAGCGTCGCGGCCGCCTCGTCGTACGAGGACAGGCTGCTGTCCGCGAACAGGTGCTGATCGCCGGGGTACAGGAACAGCTCGGCATTCTCCGCCGACTTCACCAGCTCTCGGGCAGCATCGATATCGCCGCCCTCTTCGGCGAAGAACGGATCGGCGTCCATGGCATGAATCTGAACGGGGACACCTTGCGGCCACTCGCCGAACATGGCCGACGGAATGCATGCGTACAGCAGCAGGGCACCCTTCGCACCCGGACGCGTCTGCGCCAGCTGCTGCGCAGGCACCACGCCGAGTGAGAGCCCGATGTACACGAGGCCGGCGGGCAGGTCATCGGCAGCGCGGACACCGCGCCCGCTGAGGGTATCGAACCCTACCTGCCTGGCATAGGCGATGCCGTCCTCAAGCGTGTCGAATGTCGACCCGTCGTACAGGTCCGGCGCATGCACGACATGGCCGGCCGCGCGAAGCTCCTCGGCGAAGGCGAGGCACCCTTCCGTGAGTCCCTGCGCGTGATGGAGTAGCAGAATCTCAGCCATTGGGTAGTCAGGGGCGCAGTGCCGCAAATGGACCTGCTCCCTTTCCCCCTTTCAATCCGTATCTGCGGTTTTCGGGTAATGCGATTGCCGATGACTAGCTTGCCGGACGCGACATGTCAGCACCATAGCGGTTTATCCCTGGAATCGCAAAGTATCGCAGTGCACCGTTATGTCACCTGAACGGGGGACCAGCATCGCCGTCTTTGTTGCCGCCACAGTGAGTGATGATACCGAGATACTCCAGATCAGAGTCGACGGCGGTATCAGGGCGACTGACCGTGGCTGGGGGCAGCGGATGCAGGTAGAGGAGCTTAGCCATATCGACGCCGATCTACTCGATCGGCTCGTAGGCGTCGCATCCGCGAAGTACTACGGCGGCGAGCTGGAACTCCGCCACCTGACGCAACACCGCCGTGGCTCGAGCGTCAGGTACCTGGTCGCGCGTGATGCTCGCGGAAGGCCCCTCGGTCTGGCGCCTGTCTATACGGCCACGCCCGAATGGGACGATGCCGTCGACCCGACGGCAATTTTCGAGCCGCCGGTGCACATGACGCCTGCTGAGCTGTGTCTCGCCGGGTCACCGGGCACCTACGAGAACTACCTGACCGTGGCCGCGTCAGCCCGCGGATCAGAAGCCGCGCTGGTCGCCCGGGCGCTGGCCGAGGGTTCGCGATCGCTCGCCAGGAATGCCGGATGCGCGTATGTCATGTTCCCGTACCTGGCCGATCAGCAGGCGCTCTGGCTCGAGGAGTACCGAGCAGCAGCGACGGCCATCCACGTGCGGCACAAAGGGGTACTCCCGTTGATCTGGGACACCTTTGAGGATTACGTAGCGTGGCTGCCACGCAAGAGGCGAACAGAAGTACGCCGTGAACGGCACCGTTTTCTGCAGAGCGGGATAGTAGTACGTGAGCAGCCGCTGGTCGACGTGGCGACAGAGGTGGCGCCCCTCATGGCGCAGACGGAGACGCGGTACGGAAAAAACTTCGCGCCAGCGCAGATAGCGGCCTACTTTATGTTGCTGGGGACCCACCTGGATGAGGACTGCTTCGCGCTAGTGGCCCATAAGAACGACCGGCCTATCGCGTCCTCGGTAGTCCTCGGCTGCGGTGACCGCTGGGTAGTGCGAGGCTGGGGCTGTGACTACGCAGCGATCGGAGACGACTACCTGTACTTCAACCTCGTGTACTACGAGCCCATCATGCGTGCCATCGAGCGGGGCGTGGAGTTGCTCGACTTCAGTGTCGGCGCGCTCAGCGCCAAGAGGTGGCGGGGATGCGCGACAGAGCGGCTGCAGACGATCCTGATCCCAGCGTAAGTGAGGCGCCCAAGCTGGCGACGTCGCCGGCCTGATGCTCGCTGATTTGTGGGACAGCGCGGCGCCTGATCCGTCGGTAGCATCCCCGGCATGAAGGTGAGCCACGGTGCTGCCCTGCTCGCTGTCAGCGACCTCCACGTCAGTCACCCGGCGAACCGTGAGCTGCTGCGCCAGCTTCATCCGGACTCGCCGGGAGACTGGCTGATTGTCGCCGGAGACGTGGCCGAGCGGATGGCCGACGTCGAATGGGCGCTCGAGCTCCTGGCTAACCGGTTCGCGAAGGTGATCTGGGCGCCAGGCAACCACGAGCTGTGGACCATCCCGAGCGATCCCGTCGCCCTGCGCGGGGAGCACCGCTATCGCCAGCTGGTGGAGATATGCCGGTCCCTGGGCGTGGTCACGCCCGAGGACCCGTATCCGGTGTGGCCGGGAGCAGGCTGCACGGTAGCGGTAGCGCCGCTGCTCGTGCTGTACGACTACAGCTTCAGGCCGCCCGGGACGCGGACCAAGGAGGAGGCACTCGCACGCGCCTACCGCGCGGGTGTGGTCTGCACCGACGAAGTGCTGCTGCACCCCGATCCCTATCCCAGCCTCGACGCCTGGTGCGAAGCGCGTGTGGCCGAGACCGAGCGTCGCCTGGCGGCCGTCGATCCCCAGGTACCCCTTGTGCTCGTGAACCACCATCCCCTGGTGCGCGAGCCGACAGCCATGCTGAGGTACCCCGAGTTCGCGCTGTGGTGCGGCACCAGCCGGACGGCCGACTGGCACCGACGCTTTAACGTGGCATCGGTCGTGTACGGGCACTTGCACCTGCGCCATACCGCCTGGTATGACGGCATGCCGTTTATGGAGGTATCGGTCGGCTACCCGAGGGAGTGGGCGGCACGGGCCGACTCGATGGGCGATGACTCGATCCGCCCGCGTCGGGTGCTGCCACTGTCGGAGGTCGGACGTGCTCGCTGAGCTCCTGCCGCCCTCGTTCCACACGGTCGAGGTGTACGGGGATCCACCGGGGCTGACGCTCTACCCCGAAGAGGAGGCATGGGTGACGCGCGCGGTCGAGGCGCGCAGGCGCGAGTTCACGACCGGGCGGTACTGCGCCCGGGCTGCCTTGCGCCGGTTCGGCGTCGCCCCGGCTGCCATCGCAAAGGGGCCAGGCGGCGCGCCCGTCTGGCCCGACGGCGTGGTAGGCAGCATCACGCACTGCGCGGGTTACCGAGCCGCCGCGGTCGCGCTTACCTCCGACATCTTCACCGTCGGGATCGACGCCGAGCCCGCCGAACCCCTGCCGGACGAGATCCTCAACATCATCTCCATCCCGCGCGAGCGCGCGGAGCTCGCCGTGATCGCCGACGCCTGGCCCGGCGTTCCCTGGGGCCGACTGCTGTTCAGCGCGAAGGAGTCGGTCTACAAGGCCTGGGCGCCGGTCACCGCTTCCTTCCTCGACTTCGACGGCGCCGAGATCCGGATCGACTCGAAGGCGGGTCGCTTCGCCGCGCGGCTACTCGTACCCGGCGCAGACCTGGTGGCCGGGCCGGCCGGCGAGCTGCATGGCCGCTTCGCCGTGCGCGACGGCTTGCTCGTGACGGCAATCGCTCGGCCAGCCCGCGCCACTCATCGCGCGGCACCGGCCCTTCAGGCGTGCTGATCATCTCCTCAGGCCGCAGCCTGGCCTTGCGGGTCCACTGCCAGTACGGGCCGTGCGGGGCGGGCGGGTCGGCGCGGCAGCGGCAGCGGGGCCTGCCGCAGCGGACGTGCCGCTCGATCAGGGTGCCGGGCAGGGCGAGGCCGAGGCTGGCGAGCTCGGCGGCGCTGGAACTAGGGACCAATGTCCCGCGCACGTGAGGCTTTCGGCACTGCTTGTTCCAGTTACCGGACCCTCAGCCTGGCGTTATGGCTACTCGACAGCCTGGCGCCGAAAGGAGCTCATCGGCACGATCCTGGACAAGGTGCGCGAGGTCAGGCGGCTGCTGCGCAAAGTCGGCTCAGCTATCGGGAGCTAGGCAGTGCTGCCGCGATGCACTGCATCAGACCGCCGATCAGGGGCTGTCATTCCCGAACAGGGGTCGGTGATCCCGGTGACCACAGGAGGCGTTGATGAGCACCGCTACTCGAGCCGGGATGGAACGGCCGATCTTTGTTGCCATCGGCGGTGACAGCGGCAGCGGAAAATCGACCCTGACCGCTGGCTTCTACCGGATCTTTCCGGCCGACCAGATCACGAGTGTTTGCCTGGACGACTACCACAGCCTGGACCGGCGGGAGCGCAGCCTGATCGGGGTCACCGCGCTGGATCCCCGTGCCAACAATTTCGCCCTGATGGAGAACCAGCTGCTGGCGCTCAAGCGCGGCAACCCGATCATGAAGCCCGTGTACGACCACTCAGACGGCACATTCAGGCCGGCGGAGGAGGTCCAGCCGAGGGAAGTCGTCATCGTCCAGGGGCTGCACCCCTTCCTCGTCCCTGGCGTCAGAGGCTTGTTCGACCTCAATGTCTGGCTCGACCCGGAAACCGAGCTCAAGCACAGGTGGAAGGTGCAGCGGGACGTAGCCAAGCGCGGTTACACGGAGGAGCAGGTCTACGCGGAGATCGCTGCCCGGGAGCCGGATGTCGCTGCCCACATCGCCCCGCAGCGCCGGTTCGCCGATCTCATCGTCGGCTTCTACCGGCCGGGAACCTCCGGGTCCGGCGACGAGCATCTGAGCGTTCGCATCATGGAGCGGGCTACGCTGCCCGCGCTGAATCTGCAGGGCGTACTGAGCGACTCCTGCGAGGGACTCTGCGTCACGCACGGAGCAGACGAGACTGTGCTGGACATCGACGGCGCTATCGACCCGATGGTTGTCAGACAGCTAGAAGACCGGATCTGGGAACATTTCGACGCTCGTCATCAGCACCTGCGCCACCTGGCGCCGGACCAGTTCGGCGACTTCACCGACGGAGTACTGCACAAGCATCACAGCGACTCGCTGGCGCTCGTCCAGCTCTTGCTGGTGCACCGGATCCTCAGCGCCAGGAGGTCGATGCTGCTCAAAGTGCCCCTGAGCGTTCATGAAGAGATGATCCACGCCCATGATGTGCAGGGAGACGCCGCCCATGACCACGAGCATGTCTGACCCGTCGCCCGCCATGCGGGATGCCTACCGGCCGGGTGTACACGAGTATCGCGATGCCTACTACGACCCGGGCTACGTCCCGGCGGACACTGACATCCTGGCCGCGTTCCGGGTGACACCTCAGCCGGAGGTGGCGCCAGAGGAGGCAGCAGCGGCAGTCGCCGCCGAGTCATCCACGGGCACCTGGACCACGGTATGGTCCGACCTGCTCACCGACCTGGACCGGTTCCGGGCGCGCTGCTACCTGATCGAGCCGGTCCCTGGACAGCCCGATCAGCTGATCGCCTACATCGCCTACCCCCTCGACCTGTTCGAGGAGGGCTCGGTCGTCAACCTGCTGTCCTCGATTGTCGGCAACGTCTTCGGCTTCAAAGCGCTGCGGGCCCTGCGGCTGGAGGATCTGCGCCTCCCGGTCGCCTACCTGAAGACTTTTCCCGGCCCGCCGCACGGCATCGCGGTGGAGCGCGACAAGCTCGACAAGTATGGCCGGCCGCTGCTGGGCGGCACGATCAAGCCGAAGATAGGGATGTCGGCCCGCAACTACGGCCGCTCGGTATACGAGCTGCTGCGCGGCGGACTGGACTTCACCAAGGACGACGAGAACGTGAACTCCCAGCCGGTCATGCGCTGGCGCGACCGTTTCGAATTCACCATGGAAGCGGTGCTGAAGGCGGAGAGCGAGACCGGCGAGCGCAAGGGGCACTACCTGAACGTGACCGCTGGATCGATGGAGGACGTCTACCAGCGGGCGGAGTTCGCCAAGGAGCTTGGCGCGCCGATCATCATGTCCGACTTCTTCACCATGGGCTTTACCGCGCACACGTCATTGTCGCGCTGGTGCCGGGACAACGGCGTGCTGCTGCACTGCCACCGGGCCATGCACGCGGTCGTCGACCGTCAGCGCAACCACGGCGTGCACTGGCGGGTGCTTGCCAAGTGGCTGCGGATGGCCGGCGGCGATCAGCTGCACAACGGGACCGTGGTCGGCAAGCTCGAAGGAGACCGCACCGCCACCATGGCGATCAACGACCTGCTGCGCGAGGACTTCATCCCTGCGGACAAGAGCCGCGGGATCTACTTCGACCAGGCCTGGGCTTCGATGCCGGCGGTTTTCCCGGTTGCGTCTGGCGGCATCCACGTCTGGCACATGCCGGAGCTCGTCGACATCTTCGGAAACGACTGCGTGCTTCAGTTCGGCGGCGGAACCCAAGGCCACCCAGGCGGGAACAGCGCCGGCGCCACGGCGGTCCGGGTCGCGCTGGAGGCCACCGTCCGGGCCCGCGGCGAAGGGCGGGACCTGGCAGGCGAGGGACCAGACATCCTGGCCGAGGCGGCCCGCCAGTCGCCGGAGCTCAGCGAGGCACTCGAGCTCTGGAAGGAGACCAGGTTCGAATTCGACGAGGTCGACCGGCTCGACGCGGCAGACATCGGAGCATCTCCGGAACGGAGGCCGGACCGATGATCACCTACCTACCGCAGCTGGACGAACGCCAGTTGGCCAGGCAGATCAAGCATCTGCTGGACGAGGGTCTCATCCCGGCCATCGAGTACGTCCGCGAGCCCGACCCACGCGATCACTACTGGGTCATGTGGAAGCTCCCGCTATTCGACGCCCGAGCCGCCGCGGACGTCCAATCCGAAATCGACGCGTGCGCGGCAGCCCACCCTGACTGCTACATCAAGCTGCTCGGATACGACCGTCAGCGGCAGACCAGGGCGGTGAGCCTGGTGGTGCGTCAGCCGTAATCGAGCGCGGACGCGGGCGTCGACCTCAACCTGACGCCATGCTATCCGCGCCATCTCACGACCTTGGCGGGCGGTGGATTCTGGACGCGAAGAGGTCACGGAGGCTGACCATGCCACACACCCGTCGGCCCTCCACGATAGGGAGGCGGCCCGACGACATGACACATCCCCTCGAGTCGGCACTCTGCGCGATGCCTTTCGTCAGCTCGGTCACCGGCAGCAACATCGCCTCTCTGGCTTCTCCACCTGCGCTAATGCCCCTGGAATTGCGTCGGCACGCCCCCGGTACACCCGGTTCGCACGAGTCCCATTGGCATGCTCATTGGCAAGATGTGCGCGGCAGTCAGATTGCAGGATCTGATTGCCGGCCAGTGCCACGTCACCTTCCGTGACATCCGGCGCCAAAGCTGACTCCGACCGGAACCGTCGGCACAGTTCGAGCGGACAGTTACTTCAGCGACGGCGGCTGCGGACGACCGGCCAGGTTAGTAGCGCTGCCCGGGCGAAGATGACTCCCTCCCGACTGGGCTTGTCCGCACGGTAACTTCCCGGCCCGGACTCGAGCGCGCCGATCCGCCGGAGCACCGAGTGCGTGCTCCAGGCAGCATGAAACGCGGAGGAAGACGAGAGCGCCTCGCCGTAACCCGTCTGCCAGCCGATCGCAGTCAGCACACCTGCGGCGACCTCCGCCCAGTCTGCTGCCTCGTCGGCAGAGAGCATGAGAAGGAGCAGCAGGCCCGCCTGGCGCTCGCAGTCATCCCTCGCGGTCGGCATCGACTCGGCTAGCCGCCACCACAGCGCAACCGGGTCCGCGCGGGCAGCATGGCCCCGCGGTGTCATCTGCAGCCTGCCGGAGTACTTGCGCAGCAAACCGGCCCGCTGCGCGGTCTCGCGCAGGTCCAGTACCGGCAGGGTCTGGCTCTCCCGGTTCCCCTTGCCGATCCACTCGGCGCCAAGACCAAGCTCAGACACGGCCGCCTCAACGTCAGCCGGCGGCAGGTAACCAGCCGCGGTCAGCTTGATGCCGGCTTCTCCCACCCGGTCCAGGAGCCAGGCATACGGGCGGACCATCGCTGCCGCCACCGTTGCATCGATCAGGACTGGCGCCGTCAGGTCAGCACAGTCGATCAGCCGGCGCAGCATCCGCCGCTCCGGCGAGGTCCGCACCGCGTCCAGCAGCTTAGCTACCGGCGGCGGCAGCACCGACGAATCAAGCGGCCGCGGCCGAACCGACGCCGCCGGGCGCGTTACCACACCCCAGTCCACCTTAAGCGCGCCGTTGATCTCGTCCGGATCGTAATCCGTGCCGACCATGGCCTCGATATCGAGGTCACTGCCGAACATCTCGGCCAGTTCCGCGGCCGCGTCGGCAGCCTGAGCGCTGCCCCGGTCGGTGGCCACCTCGACCAGTTGGTAGATGTCCGTGCCGCCGCAGTCCTCGGCCGGGCCGCGCCTGGCCCCGCCAGTGCAGACCGCCAGGCCAGATCCCGGCGCCACCGGCAGCACGGCTTCCAGGATGATGACGTGCTCCCAGTCGTCACCGTAGTCGTAGCTGTAGAACAGCAAGTCCCCCGGCTCGGCCAGGACCTCGTCCAGGCGGACATGGCCCGCCGGAATCCCGGTATCACCTTCGGCCACGTCGAATGGACACAGGTAATGCTCTGTCTGCTCATCGAACCGGTCAGGTCCCGAGGCGAACCGATGCAGATGGCTGTCGGTCCAGCCGAACGCCACCTGGATAATGTCGTGGACCTGATCAAGGAACAGATCTGAAGCCAGCTCCAGACGACGCCACAGCGGAGGATCAGTGCCCTCAAGATCGACCCGCACCCGGTAGGTCACCACATCGTCACGGCGCGGTCCTCTCGGCGATCGCACCGGAGTTTCAGTAAGGTCCACAGCCGTGAGTCGCCGCGGCTCAGTGCCTGGTGCCAAGGTCGTCCTCCCAGCTGCTGAACTCGCGCCGCATTCGGCCTGTCTGCTGCTGGCCAAGCCCGTAGGCAGCGAATTCTCGGTCCGGAATGCGGTGCAGGTAGGTCAACGACTCCACGAACATTTCTGCGCTGAACCCCAGGATTATGCTCAGCAACCACCGACATCTGCTGCCGCGTGTACCTGCCGCTGGCCAGGATCGTGTCGACATCCAGGAAGTCCCGCGGAGCCCACCTGTTGAACAGCGCATCCATTTTCCCCGCGACTGCATCGTCAGGGTGGAGCACCGGGCCGACATCCAGAATGACCGGGGCGCGGGCCCGCCAGAACATCGCTCCAGGCCAGCTCCCGCGGGAGCTCCAGGACACCGTGCTCCGGGCCGCAGACCTCATCCAGCGAGTCTGCGATCGCGTACGGCCGGATCTCCGAGTAGCTGAAAGGTGCGCTCACAATCTCAGTGTGCCTCATCTCCCGCGAACCGGCGGCCCGGGTCACGATCACGACCGCTGTGGAGGGCCGCAGGGCTTACCGGACCAAGATCGGCAAATCGCATCGTTGCGTTAGCCTGGCCGCGCGAAGATGAAGTTGTGCGATATCGGCGAGCTGCCGAGAAACTGCCAGCCCTGGCCGAGGCGTGTGAGTCCGTCAGGCACTGGCCACCCGAGGACCCGTTCCTGGTCCAGGCGTACGTCTTCGGTCGGCTTCTCACCGGCGACGACACAGTCGAAGTCGTCCTGATGCTCAACTTGCCGCCAGAGGAGGTCACCTGGGGATCGAACCCGAAGGGCACCGCCTGGCTGGCCGACACGCTACGGCTAAGCAAGGGCGGCTTCACCTACTGGTGGCGCTTAGGGCAGCCATGCGGAGATCAGGCACCCCAAGAGTTCCCTGGCGGCACCACCTTGAGCTTGGTGATTGGCGCGGGGACTTCGTCGCGCCGCCAACAGGATTGTCCGATCCTTCCACCACGGCGTACGCGGACTGCCCAGGCCGCAGGGTCAGAACCGGTACCGGCTCGGAATATGTCCAGCCGCCGAGCATCGTGTTCGTGGCGCGCAGGAGCTGCGTGGACCGGCCGGACGCGGTGAAGCCGCGAACCGACGGCCAGCCGACCAGCGGGCAAGCGGTGTTGGTGAACTTCAAGTAGCCGCCGACTGTTCCTGCCACTACCGCGGTGTGCGTCAGGCTGATCCGGAACTCGGACATCGTGCAGGTGGCGGTGGTACCGGGGCTGTCAGGCCCTGAAGCATGCGAGGCTGGCGAGCTGGAGGCGCTGCCCGTTCCCTGACCACCTCCCTGGCTGGCTGGGGCCTGCTGCGTTGCGCATGGCGCGAGCACGATGACGGCCGCAAGCACGCCGACCACGCGGCCGGCCGGTCGCCCCTGTTTTTCGGGCCGGTGTCGGTGTCGGCGGACGAGTGCTGCGGATCATAGCCGTCTCCTCGCGCTGCTCACTTCGCCGTACGTGACACCTAGCCGGTTCCCGAAAGGGCGATACCAATCTTCATACGGCGACCGGGACTCGATGTGGCTGCCGCCGCTGTCCCAGGCAGCACGGCGATGAACATTGCGGAAACGGAGACCGGCATGCGGAAATCATAGGAGCGCTGACCCGACGTGCGCTTCGCCGATCCTGCTTGAAGTCGGGGCGGGTCCGCCATCCGGTGCTCCGGCACCGAGACGAAATGACCCGGGCTCAGAGTCGTCCGAACACGGCATCCTGCACGGCAACCCCCCAGTCGGTCAACAACGTCATTGGGCACGCGGCGCAGCGGACAGACCAGCTTGATCGCCGGACGAATCCGAGACGACGCCGGTCACTGAGCGTCACCACCATGGTCTGCCAGCCAAGTCCTCCTCAGCGTCACCAGCCAGCAAGGTCTGCAGAGCGTGCGAAACCTGCGAGCAAGAGCAGCGGATTAACTCATTGCCACGACCACCAGCGACCCGGCCGCCAACCGCTCCATAAGGCCAGGTCAGACTGAGTGGGGCGGGTGGGGATCGAACCCACGACCGGCGGATTATGAGAACTACCGATCGCTTCCCTGGCTCCCCGACCTGCGCTGACGTCTCCCTATTCGTGTCACAGCTCCCCCGCTGCGCCCGTTTCGCGCGACTCCCATGGGCACGGTCATTGGCAGCAAAGATGACCGGCCCAGGCAGGTCGTCGGCGGCCGCGCGTCGACGCTGCAACTCTCGGTGACCGGCATCGGGCCGGGCCAGTCAGAGGCAGACCGTGGCCTGTCCGACCGGGTCGTCATAACGTGATGACGATGCATCGTGGTTGGCCCCGGAATAGATGGGTTTCTCGCCGTTCTGGTGGCGAGGCGGATCGGCACCGCTCTGCAAGTGTCGTGAGTGTGGCCGCAACCGTCGAGGCTGCCGGCGGTCGCCGGACTGAACCCGACCTAGATAGCACGGCGGACCTTGCTGGTGGCTGTGCTGAGCGGCACGACCATGCCGCCACTACCAGGAATCCCCGGGGCGGGGCGACGACGTAGGCCGTCCTCCCGTCCGGGTGATCGCCATGGCGTTCGGCTTACCCCCAACCCAGATCGGCGGGCCGACTGTGCTTGTGGCGGTCCGGATCGGCGCCAGCCTCGCCATTGACATGCCGGGCACTACCACCTTAGCTTGGCCACACCTGCAACTTAGGATCCTAGGACGACAGCTTGATTCTGTGAACCAGGAGGCTCGTCATGCCGGACAGCGCCAAGCCGCGGGTGCACAAGGACTGGGATGCGGACCAATTCAGCCGGCCAACTCGCGAGGGTGACACCCAGCTGGAGGTTCAAGGCATGGCTCCCATTCCCGCCGACGGCAGGTATGGGAGGAACTTCCGCCTCTTCACCGTCTGGTTCGCGCCCAATCTCGTGCCGGCGGCGGTGTTCACCGGGACGCTGGCCACGGCCAGTTTCATCGGACTGAACCTCTGGTGGGGAATCTTGGCCATCATTCTCGGCAACATCCTCGGTGCGTTGCCAGCTTCCTTTACAGCGATCATGGGGCCGAGAACCGGTATGCCGCAGCTGCCGTTGTCGCGGATCGCGTTCGGCCGGATGATCGCAGTTCCAGGCCTGGCCAACTGGCTCACCACGATCGCCTGGGACGCGATCAACGCGCTGTTCGGGTCAGAAGCCCTCGTGGTGCTCTTCCACCTCCCGTTCTGGCTGGGATTGCTGATCATCATCGCCGCTCAGGGCACGCTAGCGGTCTTCGGTTTCGAACTCATCCACACCTTCGAGAAATGGGCGTCGGTCGTCCTGGGCGTCATCTTCGTCATCCTGACGGTGAAGATCGCGCTGATCGGTGACATCCACGTACCGCAGCAAACCCACGGCGGTGCCGCGGTCGGCGGCTTCCTGCTGATGGTTGCCATTGTCGCTGGGTTCACCATCGGTTATGGCGGCTATGCGTCCGACTACACCCGGTACTTCAAGTCCGACATCTCGGGCTGGGCCGTCGGATGGCGCACCCTGGCCGGGCTCGCCTTGTCCTCGGCCTGGCTGGAGATCCTTGGTCTGCTGGTCGCCAGCAAGCTGGCAGCGGACCAGACTAGCCAGGGCATCTACCGCCTGATGGGCGGCGGGTTCCTCGGCGTTATCGCCATGCTGGGCATCGCGATGGGCACGGTCGCGATCGATGCTATGGACGATTACACCGGTTCGCTCTCCCTGCAGTCCACCGGCATCCGGATTTCTCGTCCGGTGTCGGCGGCGCTCGTCGGGATCGGCGGATTCGCGCTAGCTCTTTACATGTACGAGGGCAATGTCGTATCGACCTTCGAGAACATCGTCTTGTTCAGTGGCTACTGGGCCGCTCCATATGTCGCCATCGTCCTGAGTGAATGGTGGCTGCGCAAGGGACAGGTCAACGTCAGCCAGCTTCTGCGCTTCAGGGATCTCGAAACGGGCTGGGAGGGCCTGGTCGCTCTCCTCGTCGGCTTCGGCGCGGCGGTTCCGTTCATGGACGCCACCATTTTCGTGGGCCCGGTGGCCGCAGGGCCGCTGCACGGCGGCGACCTTGCCTATGAGGTCGGATTCGTGGTGGCAGGCATCGTCTACCTCACCCTGCGCAATTTCACTAGGGCGCGGGCGTTCGCAGGCGTGACAGGATCCGCGCAGCCGCCCGTTGGCCTCGCTGTTGCCCCCGCCATCGCGAAGGACGGGATCGCGCCGTCGACCGACCTGCCACCCGCGGAACCGGCAGGATCGGCATGAAGTTCGGGATCGTCAGTATCTTCCCGCCGGTGACCGACGCTCTGAACCGGCTCAGGCTGGCCGAGCGGCTCGACTTCGACACGTTCTGGGTCTGCGACTCGCACATCATCTGGAACGAGTGCTACAGCTTGCTCGGCTATCTGGTGGCGAGCAGCCAGAAGCCGGACATGCAGTTCGGCACTATGGTGACCAACCCTGTCTCGCGGGACCCACTGGTGGTCGCGAGTGCCTTCGCGACCCTGCGGGACCTGGCCGGCGAGGGCCGCCTGCTCTGTGGCATCGGTCGGGGTGACAGCGCCGTGCGGGTGATGCGGCGTCAACCGGCCAAGATCGCCGAGATCGAGGCGGCGATGCGCCTGATCCAGGACCTGACCGGCGGCAAGACCGTGACTATCGACGGCAATACCAGCGTCGTGATGCCGTGGGTCAACGGCGCAGCCGTCCCGGTCTACGCCGCAGCGTACGGCGCCCGGATGCTGGAGGCGGCCGGGCGCAGCGCCGATGGCGTCATCATCGAGTGTGCCGACCCGCACTACATTTCATGGGCGCTCGGCCATGTCCGCCGCGGCCGCGAGGCAGCGGGCCGCGACCTATCTGGCTTCGCCGTCGTGTCTTGCACCGCGACGTACGTGTCGGGCGACCTGGAGGAAGCCCGTAGCCAGGTGCGGCCGTTCGGCGCGGTCGTCGGCAACCACGTGGCCGAGGTACTCCGCAACACCGGCGCCAACAGCCTGCCGCCCGAACTCGAGGCGTTCATCAAGGACCGGCCGGAGTACGACTACTACAAGCACGTTCATACCGATAGCGCTCAGGCCGGCTACGTGCCCGACGAGATCATCGACCGGCTGTGCATTGTCGGCTCGATCGGCCGCTGCGCCGAGCGTGTGGGCGAGCTGAGGGCCGCGGGCGTCACGCACGTCAACTTCTACGCCCAGACCGAGCATTACGACGAGCATATGAAGCTTTACGCCGACCATATCCTGCCCGCCTTCCGCGGCAGCCACGAAGGGGGGTGATCGGCTATCTCTGGCTGCCTCCCGGAGCTGGACCTGTCCGGCGCCGTGGCCATTGTCACGGGTGCGAGCCGGAGCATCGGCCGGGCCACGTCACTGGCTCTGGCCGAGGCCGGAGCGACGCTCGCTGTCCTCGGCCGGGACAGGAATGCGCTCGACGCGGTGAGCCGGGAGATCGCGGCGCTGCCCATGAGCAAGCCGGCATTGCCGGTCGCGTGTGACGTGTCCGATCCGGACGCCGTCGAGTCGGCGGTCGATCACTGCACCCGCGCGATCGGGCCGCCTGATGTGCTCGTCGCCAACGCTGGAATCTTCCAGGACTGGATGCCAAGCGAAGATCTACCGCTACCGGAATGGGACCGGGTCATGGCCATCGACCTGCGCGGCCTGTGGGCCTCCTGCCGCGCGGTCGGCCAGCGAATGCTGACGCACGGGTCGGGGCGGATCGTGACCGTCGCATCCATCGCGGGGATCACTAGCCTGCCGAAGATGGCGGCCTATAACGCGGCGAAGGCAGGCGTGGTGTCCCTGACCCGGACCCTGGCCGTCGAGTGGGCCGACCGGGGCGTGCGGGTCAACTGCGTCGTTCCCGGCTTCATCGACCGGGACGTTGAGCCGCTCAAGGACGACCAGGCCACCTACCGCAGCATCGAGGACCGCACGCCGCTCGGCCGCTTCGGACGTCCGCGTGAGGTCGCCCTGGCGGTGCTGTTCCTGGCATCGGATATGTCGAGCTTCGTGGTAGGCAGCACGCTCGTGGTCGACGGCGGGTGGACCGTGGCGTGACTCCATGCGGTAACAGAGACTGGCGGCTAGCTGAGGGAGCCACCGTGGGCAGGTTCGTGGATTCGATCCGCGACCAGGTCGGGGCAGAGATCTTCGCCTCCGACTGGTTCAAGATCACGCAGGACGACATCGACGCCTTCTCAGTCCTGACCAGGGACTGGGACTACATGCACAATGACCCTGAGTGGGCGGCGCATAAGGGCCCGTGGGGCGGAACAATCGCTCACGGATTCTTTCTGCTCTCGCTGCTGGCCCACTTCCACGGTGAGGCCGGATTCCCGACGCTGGCCACCGAGGACGAGTACGTCATCAACTACGGGCTTGACCGGGTGCGGTTCATCGAGCCGGTGCGAGTCGGTGACCGTATCCGCGCGCGGATGCGGATGACCGACATCACCGCCAAGAAAGAGGGCCGCGAGCTCGTGCGGACAACCACCACCTACGTGACCGAGCGCCGAGGCGAGCAACCGCACCTCGTGGCCGATATGGTGAACCTCTGCGTTTCCGGCGAGGCTTACCGTTATGCCCGCTGATCAGGTCACGCCAAACGGCTATCCAGGCGTTCTCGCCGATCTGGCGGCGCGTTTCGGCGACGCGCGCGGCGCGGTCATCGGTACGTCTGGACCGTTCCGCGTCAGCCAGCCGGAAGAGGACGCGTTCGCCGCCCTGATCGGCGACTGGGATCCTATGCACAACGACCCGGCGTGGCGGATGGCTGCGGGGGACGGTCCCATCGTCCTGGGGTTCCACGTGCTTGCGCGAGTCGAGCAGGGCCTGCGCAGCTGCCCGGTAATCGCTGGCCTGGCCCGAACCGTGCACGCGCGCACGGTCGGCCTCGACAACGTGCGCTTCCCCGCGCCTTTCCCCGTCGGTGCGCTGGCCAGCGCCGAGATCTCGATATCCGGTGTGTCCTTCAACGAGGCCGGACTCGCGCTGACGACGAAGCACCGCTACTGCGTCGACGGCGCCTCCAGGCCGGTTATGGTGGCCCAACTTCTCACCGTGGTGACTGCCCGGGATGGAGACGATGGCGGCAGGCAGCCGGGGCCATTCCCGCTCGCCAGCTCCGACACTGCCCCTGTCCTGATCCGCGAACTCCCGGAGGGCGTTCCGGTCCCCACGTCATCTCGCCACGACAGCGCCTTCTACGACGCCCTGCCGCGGCGCATCGGCCAGTGGCTCGGTACGACACCGTGGACGTGCATCAGTGACCGGGAGGCACACGCCTTCGCGCTGCTCACCGGAGACGACGGAACGAATGGGCACGGCGACCTGCCTTCGCGCGCACATCCCTTCCTGAGCCGCGGTGTTCCGCCCCTGCAGCTGCTGGCGCTGCGCGCCTACTTCTCGCCGCTGGTCGGGCTCCCTGTGCTCACCGACGAGTCGATGATGGCGTTCAACTACGGGGTCGATCGCGCCCGCTGGCACGGAGCGGTACATACCGGGACGAGGCTACGAGACCACGTGCAACTGCTCGGGGTCCAGGCCCGTCGGCCTGGCGACCATCTCGTCACCACCAGGCACATCCTGGAGGCCGAGGGAAGCGATCACGGCGCACTGGTTGCCGACTGCAAGACGCTGTACAGGACCAGCTCCTGAGCGAACGAAGGGAGATCTCATGCCAGGCCCCCGCCCATACCTGATGGAGGACATGACCTGGGAGGAGGTCCGCGACGCCGCAACCGCGGGCCTTCCCGCAGTGCTGCCGATCGGCTCGACCGAACAACACGGCCCGCACCTGCCGCTGAGCACCGACGCGGTCATCCCCACCGAGATTGCCCTGGCTGCCGCCCAGATCACCCCGATGGTAGTCGCTCCGGCGATCCACTACGGCGCGATGTCGCGCCCGCTGATCGGCGGCGGCGAGCGATTCCCCGGCACGGTGTCACTCCGGGCGGACACGCTGATCGCGACCATCCGAGAGGCGCTGCTCGGCCTGGCCAAGAGCGGGTTCGCCAAGCTGTGCCTGTTCAACTGGCACTACGAGAACGCGGCCTATCTGTGGGAGGCGGCCGACCTCGCCGTTGCCGCGCGCGGCGACATCCGGGTACTGGTCATAGAGCATCCGATGCCCGAATTCTCGCCGCGAGAACTCGACGAGCTGTTCCCCAACGGGTTCACCGGGTGGAACTTCGAGCACGCCTCGCACCTGGAGACCTCGATCATGTTCGTGCTGCGGCCCGAACTTGTGCGGCGGGACCGGATCGCTGACGACCAGGCCGCCCGGGCACCGAGCTGGGACGTCGTGCCCGCCCCGGACGACTTCGTCCCGCGCAGCGGCGTGCTAATGAAGCCGACCGATGCCACCGAAGAGGCCGGCAAGCGATTCCTGGAAGCGAGCATCGGGCGCCTGGTCGAGGCCGTCCGGACGGAGTTCGGCGAGCGATGACGGTGGTCGAAGCGCCCACCGACCACTCGAGCATCGACGATCATCTGGCGTACCACGCCGTCACCCGCCCGGAGGCGGTCGCGGTCTGGTGCGCCGAGTTCGAGTGGACCTATGGCGAGCTCGAGCATCAGGTCGCCAGGTATGCGCGAGTCATGGTCGGCCAGGGCATCGGGCGCGGCGATGTCGTCGCCGTTTTCGGCAACTCGCGCCCGGAGTGCCTGGTCGTCTTCCTGGCCTGCTGCCAGACCGGAGCGCTGTACTTGGGGCTCAACCCGAAGTACACCCTGCGCGAGCTGCAGTTCGTCTGCTCCGATGCCAAGCCGGGACTGATGTTCGTCTTCCGTGACAGCTTCATGGGTGAGGAGGTAATAGCGACTGTCGACCAGCTCATCGGACAGCTCCCGGCCGGCACTGCAGTGGTCACCGATGGGATCGCGGGACTCGGATCGTTGCAGCAGGATCTGGACACGGTCCGAGCGAGGGTGCCAACGGCGGGCATCGGTGACGGTGAGCGGCCACGGGAGCAGCCGTGCGCCATCGTCTATACGTCCGGGTCGACCGGCACGCCCAAGGGCGCGCTCCTCGCCGAGCATGGCGCGGTCAGGAGCGCCCGGCTGAGCTGGCGTTACTGGTATGGCGCTATCGAGCACGTCAGGGCCGTCGTTCAGCACCCGATCAACCACGTCGGCTGGCTGGTCTGCGAGTGCGTGGCCGGCCTAGTTGCCGGCGGGTCGCTGTACTTCAGGGAGCGTTTCGACGGTGGCGCGACGCTGCGCTTGATCGAGGAGCACCAGCTCAACCTATGGGTGGCCTTCCCGACCATGCTCAGGCTGGCGATGCAGAGCCCAGAGTGGCAGGACTGCAACCTGACGAGCCTGCGGCGCGTGGCCCTAGGGACCGCGCCGGAGGTGGAGATCCTGAGGCAGTTCCGGCAGCGGTCGGACGCGATCTTCTGTGTGAGCTACGGCCTGACCGAGGCACACGGGGGGGCGGTCACCGTCACCGACGACGCGGCCCCCCTGGCGGAGGTGGCCGGGTCGATCGGCCGCCCGCTGCCTGGTATCGAGGTCAGGATCGCCGACGAGGCCGGCGGGGACGTCCGATCTGGCGACGCCGGTGAGCTGCTCGTCCGCGATTCGACGGTTTTTCTTGGTTACCTGAACCGGCCCGATGCGACTGCCGAGACGATCGGCACTGGCGGATGGCTGCGCACCGGCGATATCGCTGTCGCCGATCCCGCGGGGACCATGCGCCTAGTCGGCCGGATGAAGGAGATGTACAAGTCCGGCGGCTATAACGTGTATCCGCCGGAGATCGAGAGAATCATCGCGAGCTACGGCGACGTCGTGCAGGTCGCCGTCGTCGGTGCCCCTGACCCGCTGTGGGAATCGGTCGGTATCGCCTTCCTTGTCGTCGGCAGCCAGGATCGCTTCGCGCAGGCCCCGTTCGCCGCTTACCTGCGTTCTCAGCTAGCGAACTACAAGGTGCCGAAGCGGTTCGAGTTCCTGAGCGCGATGCCGCAGCTGCCGAACGGGAAGGTCGACCGGGTCGAGCTCCGCAGGCGAGCTGCGCAGCTCGTCGTGTCAGACGATAGCTAGCAGCCGGACCGGCGAGCCGGTAGCACCCGTGATGTCCCGCTCGTACTTGGCGCTAGCCCATGGCTGGTGATTGAGGCAGATGAAGTACGGCGTCAGGTACACCGGGTGGGTGGGTGGGTGCATCGAGACCGGGAAGCTCAGATCGAAGATCCGCCCGGTCCTCGCGATTCGCAGTGCCTGGCTGATCAGATCCTGGGTGAGACGGTTCGCGGCGCCGGCTTGATCGTCTGGCCCCCACGGGCTGGCCGGTACGACATTCTCCATAATGGGAGGCTCCATCACTGCGTCCGCGCCGTGCGATCCTGCGCAGGTGCGGTGGTATCCGCCCCAGCCCGGCGGGACCGGGCGAACCAGGCGAGGGCCGCGAGGATGATGAGGCCGCCTCCGATCTCCCAGATCACCCGGGTCGGCCCGAACGCCGGGTTCGTGATGTCCCTCGGCCATGCCGTGACGGTCAGGGCGATCGCGACCCAGAACAAGCCGATCACCGTCAGCGGCAGGCCCCATTTACCGAGCCGGAACGGCGACGGCCGCTTCGGCCAGCCGCGCAGCCGCTGCGGCAGCGGAGCCCCGGCAGTGATCAGGTAGGTGGACAGCAGCAAGCCAGCGACGGCGTCGACGACGACGACGACCGTGATCTTCGTGATCATCGGCCATGATCATCGCGGGATCGGACGCCGGCGTGCCGGGATTCCCGCAGGGCGGTGCGCTGAAGGAGGCGCTAGCTTACGTTGATCTTGTCGGAATGTCACCGATGGAGGCGATGAAGTCCTTGACCAGCGCACCGGCCCGAGCTTTCGGGCTTGAGGATTTGACGGGATCTATTCATCCCTGAAGGAGCGGGGTCGTGTCATCCCTGAAGGAGCGGGGTCGTGTCAAGGGTGGCGTGAGCTGGGGCTTTGCGGGCTAGGAGGCCTCTGCTGGGCATGGGTGACTGGCGTCTCCCGTTCCCCGATAGGTGCCGATGTGCGTGGCGC
>DATKQH010000383.1:0-2812 GCA_035532775.1 Streptosporangiaceae bacterium | reverse complement strand
TGTCGTGGGCTTCGTGCGGACCGCGCTTGAGGAGTGCGGCGCGGTCATCACCTCGCGGCCGTTCGGCTTCACTGCCGGGCCGGATGTGCTGCCGGCCGGCCTCAGCGAAGCCCTGGGCAACCCGAGTAAGAGCAAGGCATTTTACCGCGACCTGCCAGTACCGCACGGCGCCGCCACGCTGATCCGTTCCGACCCCGCCACCGTCGGGATCGCCCGTTACGTGCTCGACGCCGCGCTCGATTCCGCCCTCGATCCCCAGGTGAGGCCGGCCAGGAGGTGCGGCGTGATCACGACCAGCGCCGTGGACGTCCTCACGGTCGCCTTGCTCACCCGCGTCCGCATCCACCTCAGCCTCCCCGGCCGGGCGGGACCCCGCACCCAGGTAGCCGAGGAGGCGCGGGTCCTGGCGTTCACCGGCACCCCCGCTGAGCCGGACTGGCTCAGCCCAGATGCTGTGGAGGCCCTGCTTGCTGCCCAGCCCGACGCCAACGTGGCCCCCGACGTCACCCGGAACATCATGCGCACCGTGCTCGACGCACTGCCTGCTGCCATCACCCCGCACCTGGAACGGTTCGCCGGCGAACTCGCCGGTTCACTACGGGACTCCCACGTCCGGGTGCGCACCGCCGCCCGGGGCGAACGAGCCGGCGACCTCGGCATTCGCGGCCTCACCGTCCGCCCGCAGCTTCCGGTGGACGTGCTCGGTGTCTACCTCTACCGGCCAGGAGGGAACAAGTGAGCGACCAGGGGTTGCAGGCGGTACGCGCCGTCGGCGGGGTGATCCCCCCGAGCCTGCTGGCGCGCATCCAGGCCGGAGAAATGACGGACGCCGCCAGCCTGTCCCCCGCCTCCTACCACCTGGCCGGGCGGGAAACGGTCCGCGATGCCGCGAGCCGGGCATGGTCCTACCTCCGCGGAGCCTGGACCGCCTGGCGGGAGCACATCGCAGCCCAGCCGCCCGGCAGCATCGGCACCGGCGCGGCCCGGGAACGCTGGCTGCTGGTGCTGCTGCGCGAACTCGGCTACGGCCACGTCCCCGCCGTACCCGGCGGCTACACAATCGAGGACCGCGAGTACCCCGTCTCACACGCCTGGCAGTACGTCCCGATCCACTTGCTCGGGCCCGGCGTCCAGCTCGACCACCGCAACCCCGGGGTGTCCGGCGCGGCCCGCGCCCCGCAGGCCATGGTGCAAGAACTGCTCAACCGCGACGATGCCAGCCTCTGGGCGATCCTCTCCAACGGTGTCCGGCTGCGACTGCTCCGCGACTCCACCGCGCTGGCCGGCTCGGCCTACCTGGAATTCGACCTCGAAGCCATCTTCGACGGCGAGCTGTACCCTGAGTTCCTGCTGATGTGGCAGCTCTGCCATGTCTCCCGCCTGGAGAAGCGCAGCGGCCCCGATGCGGCCCCGGCCGACTGCTGGCTGGAAGCCTGGCGCAACGAGGCCGTGGCGGCGGGCGCCCGGGCGCTGGACCGGCTACGGGACGGGGTCGAGAAAGCGCTGAATGCGCTAGGGACCGGATTCCTGCGCCACCCGGCGAACGAGCCGCTGCGTGGTGCGCTGCGGGACGGCGATCTGACGACACAGCAATACCACCGCGCCCTGTTGCGTCTGGTCTACCGGCTGCTGTTCTGCTTCGTCGCCGAGGACCGTGACGCATTGCTGTCCCCGGACGCCGACACGGCGGAACGCGATCGGTACGCGCGGTACTTCTCCACCGCCCGGCTGCGCCGCCTCTCCCGGATGCGGGCAGGCGGCCCACACGGCGACCTGTGGCAGGCCCAGCGCCTGGTCCTGCGAGCCCTGGGCAACCACGGCCGCCAGGAAATCGGGTTGCCGGGCCTCGCCGGGCTTTTCGACCCCGACCCGCACGTGCCGGTTATCGAGGGCACCGCTCATCCCGACCTGCTCATCGGCTGTGCGCTCGCCAACACCGACCTGCTGACCGCTGCACGTCACCTTGCCTGGCTGGCCGTGCCTAACCGGCCCATCCAGCCGGTCGACTACCGCCACCTTGGCGCCGACGAACTCGGGAGCGTCTACGAGTCGCTGCTTGAACTCCGGCCGCTGGTGGACCTGAGCCAGCGGTCATTCCGGATCGAGGCGGTGGCCGGCAACGAACGCAAGACCACGGGCTCGTACTACACCCCACCCGGCCTGGTGTCCGCCCTGCTCGACACCACCCTGGACCCCCTGCTCGACGACGCGGTCAAAAACGCCTCCGACCAGGCGGACGCCGAGCGGAGGCTGCTCGCGCTGACGGTCTGCGACCCTGCCTGTGGTTCCGGGCACTTCCTCGTTGCCGCTGCCCGGCGCATCGCGCAACGGCTGGCTCAGGTGCGCTCAGACGAGGACGAGCCCACGCCCGCAGACGTACAGCACGCCCTGCGCGACGTGGTCGGCCGCTGCATCTACGGCGTGGACGTCAACGACCTCGCCGCCGAACTCGCCAAGGTGTCGCTGTGGCTGGAAGCTTTGGAACCGGGCAAGCCTCTCGGCTTCCTCGACGCCCGCATCCGGGTCGGCAACTCGCTCCTCGGCACCACACCTGCCCTGCTGCGGGCAGGAGTCCCCGACGCCGCATTCAAGGAACTGGAGGGCGACGACAAGCCATACGCCGCGAAAGTCCGCAAGCGCAGCAGGGCCGAAGCCGGTGGGCAAGGCGCGTTCGTCTACCACCAGACGTCCAACGCCCGGCTGGCAGCAGACCGCGGGCAGGTGCTGGCCCTCGTTGACGACGTCGACGAAGTCCGCGGCCAGGCGCGGCGGTGGGAGGCGTTTGAGGAGTCCGCGGCCTACCGGGCACGGA
>DATKQH010000382.1:0-12922 GCA_035532775.1 Streptosporangiaceae bacterium | reverse complement strand
CCCTCCAGCGGCCAGCCTTGGCCCGCACCGGGCCCAGGCGGAGCGCCTGCGGGCAGCGATCCGCAGCGCTCCCGGTGACATAACGCCGCGCAGCGCGCGAGGCCAGCACAGAAAGCCGCTGATTAACACCAGCCACCTAGGGCCTGTTTCTTGGATCATGGGACGGGGTCTCGCAGCCAGATCATGATCGAGGCGATGTCGACGGTGCCCTGGTAGATGCGCTCGCGTTTGTCGTATCGGGTGGCGACGGCGCGGAACTGCTTGAGCTTGCCGAAGCAGCGTTCGACGGTGTTGCGCGCCTTGTACCGGCTGGGGTCGAACGCGGGCGGGCGGCCTCCGGCCCGGCCGCGGCTGCGGCGGTGGGCTTTCTGGTCTTCCTTGACCGGGATGATGGCCTTGACGCGGCGGCGGCGCAGGTACGCACGGCTGGCGGCGGAGGGGTACGCCTTGTCCGCCATGGCCCGGCCGGGCCTGGCGCGGGGACGGCCCGGGCCGCGGCGGGCGATGCGGATGGAGTCCATCAGCGGGATGAACTGGGGGCAGTCGCCGTGCTGGCCGGGGGGTGAGGATCCGGGAAATGTGACCGCCTGGCCGTACAACTGCCGAGAGAGAACATTCGGGCGTGCTGGCTCAGGCCCGCGCCCAGTAGTACGAATTTGGGACCACACACCCGAAGGTCACCTCCAGCGGGTTGTCGCGCCCGTTGTCGGTCATGTAGCACGGTCATGATTAACTCCAGGTGTATTTGTTGCCGACCGTCCGGTCACAGTCTGGCTCATGACCGGACGGCCGCACGTCGGTCTGAATCGCGTTGCCGATGATGCGGCTCGATGCATCGCGCCCACGGCCGCGGCGATTCCGCTGCTGCCGCTCGTGGCGGGCACGGGCGGCGCGCAGGTCGGCGAGCTGCCGGTCGCGGTGTTTGAGCATGCGACCGGCACGGCATCGGCCGACGGGCGCGATCCGGCCTCTCGCGCGGGTAAGCCCGACCTTCCCGAATGCCTGGGCCGTTCGCCGCCGCGTGCAACCAGGCAAGTCGCCGCGTAGGCACGGCTGGCCCGGGTCACGGCGTGCCGCCCTGGCCCGGGCCGGGCAGCAGCTGCCTGGTCAGCGCGACCCGCAACGGCATCGGCAGCCCGGCCGTGATCTCCGCGTCCAGTACCGCCAGGAAAACTCCGCGCGGAGCGACACCCGCGCGCCGAGCCGGTCAGGATGGCGGCTCGTCGGCCAGCCGGCCCTGGCCAGCGGCCCGCGGCGGCGGCCACGCGCGGCGGTACTGGCGGCACGGGCGATCTCGCGCCCGGAGCAGCCGCCGCATGATCAGCGACCACCAGCCCGCGCCGGCGAGGCGCTGCAGGCCTCGCCGCCAGGCGGGCCGCGGCGCACAGGGGGTTGGCTGAGATGGCGTCAGGATCTGCCGTTGGGTCGCGTGCCGGGGGCGGATCGCAGCCAGGGCAAGCTTGGTGACGAAGTAGCCGCCGGTTCCTGCTGCCGCTGGAAGGGATCACCCCGCCAGCCAGGCGCGCATTCTCGCCTCACAGTCGTCCACCGCGGTCAGCGCCACGTGCTCGCCACGTGAGTGCGCCAGGGCCGGATCGCCAGGGCCGAAGTTGACCGCGGGAACGCCGAGGGAGTCGAACCTGGCCACGTCGGTCCAGCCCAGCTTGGCCCGTGGCGTCCCGCCCATCGCGGCGGCGAAGGACGCCGCGGCCGGGCCGCCGAGGCCGGGCCGCGCCCCGCCGACGGCGTCAGTGATCGTGACGTCCCAGCCGCCGAACACCTCCCGCACGTGGTCGGCCGCCTGCTCGGCGGACCGGTCGGGCGCGAACCGGTAGTTCACCGTCACGACGCACTCATCCGGAATGACGTTGCCCGCGACTCCGCCCCTGATGCCAACCGCGTTGAGGCCCTCCCGGTAGGTCAGGCCGTCAACGTCGGGCTGGCGGGGCTGGTAGCCGCGGAGCACGTCGAGTATCCCGGCCGCCTCGTGGATGGCGTTGCGGCCCATCCAGGCCCTGGCGCTGTGGGCGCGCTCACCGCGGGCCCGCACTTCCGCTCGGAGCGTGCCCTGACAGCCGCCCTCGACCACGCCGCCGGTCGGCTCGAGCAGGATCGCGAAGTCGGCGGCCAGGCTCGCCGGGCTGTTCCTGCTGAGCCTGAGCAGCCCGTTGCGCTCGGACTCGACTTCCTCGCAGTCGTAGAACACGTAGGTCACGTCCATGACCGGTGCGGTCACCTCGGCGGCCAGCTTCAGCTGCACCGCCACGCCTGACTTCATGTCCGAGGTTCCGCAGCCGAACAACAGCCCGCCGGAGATCCTGGACGGCAGGTTCCCGGCCACCGGAACCGTGTCGATGTGCCCGGCCAGGACCACCCGCTGCGGCCTGCCGAGTTCGGTCCGTGCCACGATCGCGTTGCCATCGCGTGCCACGGTCAGATGACCTTTGTCGTGCAGTGCCGCCTGGATCGCATCGGCCAGCGCCTCTTCCGCTCCGCTGACCGATTCGATGTCGACGAGCTGCGCCGTCAGGTCGCCGGCGCGCTGGGATAGGTCAAGTTTCACGCCAGCAGCATAGCCCGGTCGGCACCAGGTTCCTCGGCTGCGTCGTCCAGCATGACGAGCGCCGGGCGCTTGGGCAGCATGCCGTCGCCGCTGGAGACGCCGTGCAGGCGCCTGCTCACGTACGGGGCGGCATGCTGGGATACCCACTCGACGTCGTTCCACCTCGCAGCGAGCCAGGTCGCCGCCGCCCCGGCCAGGCCCGGCCGGGGCGGCGCGCTGAGCAGCGGCGCCCGCCAGTCGGCGTCGGCCGGGATTCCGGCGGCCTCGCAGGCGAGCAGCGCCACCCGGCGATGCCCGTCAGGAGTCAGGTGCAGCCGGTCGGGTGTCCAGAGCCGCCGGTCGGTGAGGACCCGCATCGTCCACAGATCGGCGACGAGACAGTCATGCCGGCTGGCGATCTCCCGCACGTGCATGGTCAGCACGGCGGACTTTCCCCTGATCAGGCGGAGCAGCGGGAACGCCTTCGGGTCGAAGCCCGTGAACACCAGCACCGTGGCGCCCGCCGCTGCCAGCCGGCCGACCGCGGTCTCGAACGTGGCCGCGAGGTCATCGGGATCGGTACGGGGCCTGAGCAGGTCGTTGCCGCCCGCCGCCAGGCTGACCAGGTCGGGAGCCATCTCGACGGCGGCAGGCACCTGCTCGTCCAGGACCTCGCTGAGCAGCTTGCCGCGGATCGCGAGGTTCGCGTAGCGCAGGCCTGGCGCGCCAGCCGCCAGCTGCTCGGCGAACCTGTCCGCCCAGCCCCGGCAGCCAGCACCGTCGGCGCAGGGATCGCCCACGCCCTCGGTGAAGCTGTCGCCAAGGGCGGCGAACGACGCGAACTCACCCATCATCTGTCTCCCGGTACGTATGCGTAGCGCGGATCGAGGGTTTATTCCCAGCTAGCAGCCGACCTCACAGCCCGGCGCCCACCGGTATGGCCAGCCTCGATGGCTGGATCCGGCGGCCCGCCCAGGTCCGGTGGCCAACGTTGTGCATGGACTTCGTTAGGGATCGTGCCCGGCCCGCATGGGCGTCGCAAGTGAACGGTAATGCGCCCGTTAAGGCCGGTTTACTGGGCCGGTCGTAACGAGCGCCTGAGGAGGCGTTGTGCAAGACCTCGCGTATATCGGGCTGACGATCGTGGTGTTCGCCGTGCTCTTCCTTCTCGTGCGGGGGGTCGAGCGCTTTGAGCGCTAGCAACTGGCTCGGGCTCATCCTCACGATCGGCCTGACTATCTACCTGTTCCTCGCCCTCATCCTGCCCGAGAGGTTCTGATGTCCGTCGCAACCGCAGGCTGGCTCCAGCTCGGCCTGCTCATCGCCGCGCTCGGCGTGTGCTACCTGCCGGTGGGCAACTACATGGCGCACATCTTCACGTCGGACAAGCACTGGCGGGTCGAGCGCGGCATCTACAAGCTGATCGGCGTTGACCCCGCCGCCGACCAGAAGTGGTCCGCGTACCTGCGCAGCATGCTCGCGTTCTCCGCGGTCAGCGTGCTCTTCCTGTACGGCATGGAGCGGCTGCAGCACTACCTGCTGCTCTCCCTCGGCCTGCCCGGCGTTCCGCCGGCCCTGGCCTGGAACACCGCCGCCTCGTTCGTGACCAACACCAACTGGCAGAACTACTCCGGCGAGACCACCATGGGCTACGTCGTGCAGATGGCCGGCCTGGCGGTGCAGAACTTCCTGTCCGCCGCCGTCGGCATCGTGGTCGCGATCGCGCTGGTCCGCGGATTCGTCCGGGCCAGGACCGACAAGCTGGGCAACTTCTGGGTCGACGTGACCAGGATCACGCTGCGCTACCTGCTGCCCCTGTCCGTCGTCGGCGGGCTCATCCTGGTGAGTGCGGGCGTGATCGACAACTTCCACGCCAACCAGGTGGTGACGACGCTCGCGCACGGGCACCAGACCATCACCGGCGGTCCGGTGGCCTCGCAGGAGGTCATCAAGGACGCGGGCAACAACGGCGGCGGCTTCTACAACGCCAACTCCTCGCACCCGTTCGAGAGCTCGAACCCGTTCACGGACTGGTTCGAGATCTTCCTCCTGCTGCTGACGGCGTTCGCCCTGCCCCGCACCTTCGGCAAGATGGTCAAGGACAACCGCCAGGGCTACGCGCTCCTGGCGGTCATGGTGATCATCTGGCTGCTCGCGGTCGGCGGGATCAGCTTCTTCGAGGCACAGGGCGCGGGCCTCGCGCCCCAGCTCGCGCACGGCGCGATGGAAGGCAAGAACGTCACCTTCGGCACGCCGGCGTCCTCGCTCTTCGCCGCCTCGACGACGGTGACCTCGACCGGCTCGGTGAACTCGTTCCACGACTCGTTCACTCCGTTCGGCGGCGGGATCGCACTGTTCGACATCGCGCTCGGCGAGGTCGCTCCCGGCGGCGTCGGTGCCGGACTCTACGGCATCCTCGTGCTCGCCATCGTGACCGTCTTCGTGGGCGGTCTGATGGTCGGGCGGACGCCGGAGTACATCGGCAAGAAGATCAGGCCGGTCGAGATGAAGTACGCGGCGCTGTACTTCCTGACCCTGCCGGTCGTCATCCTGACCGCGGCAGGCCTATCGATCGCGATGAAGACACCGCGGGCCTCGATTCTGAATCCAGGACCGCACGGCCTGACCGAGATCATGTACGCCTTTACGTCCATGGCGAATAACAACGGCTCGGCCTTCGCCGGCCTGACTACGAATACCGGCTGGTACAACACGGTCGGCGGCGTGGTGATGCTGCTCGGCAGGTTCGCGCCCGAGATTTTCACGATCGGGCTGGCGGGCTCGCTGGCCAGACAGCAACCCGGGCCGGCCAGCGCCGGCACGCTGGAGACGCACAAGCCGCTCTTCGTGGGGATGCTCGTCGCGGTCATCCTCGTGCTCGTCGGCCTGACCTACTTCCCGGCGCTCGCGCTCGGCCCGTTCGCAGAAGGACTGCACTGACATGTCTGTGACGACAACGCAAGGCCCGGCCAAGGATTCCGGCCAGCAGCCGGGTACCCAGCCGGATCGCAAGATCGGCGGCGGGCTGCTTGACCCGAAAATGCTGTGGAGGTCGCTGCCGGACGCAGTCAGGAAGCTGGACCCGCGGGTCCAGCTCAGGAACCCGGTCATGTTCGTGGTCGAGGTCGGCGCGGCACTCACCACCTACACGGCCATTACCAGCCCGTCCATCTTCAACTGGACGATCGTGGCCTGGCTCTGGCTGACTGTGTTCTTCGCCAACCTGGCCGAGGCCGTGGCCGAGGGCCGCGGCAAGGCGCAGGCGGAAACCCTGCGCAAGACCAAGCGCGAGACGATGGCACGCCGGCTGATCGGCTGGGAGCCTGGCCAGACGCAGATGCGGATCGAAGATGTGCCCGGCACCCAGCTCACGCTCGGCGACCATGTGGTGGTCGAGGCTGGCGAGATCATCCCCGGCGACGGTGACGTCGTCGAGGGCGTCGCGTCGGTCGACGAGTCGGCGATTACTGGCGAGTCGGCTCCGGTGATCCGCGAGTCAGGCGGTGACCGGTCCGCGGTGACCGGCGGCACCAAGGTGCTGTCTGACCGGATCGTCGTCACGATCACGTCCAAGCCAGGCGAGACGTTCATCGACCGGATGATCGCCCTGGTGGAAGGCGCCAAGCGGCAGAAGACGCCGAACGAGATCGCGCTGAACATCCTGCTCGCCTCGCTGACGATCATCTTCATGCTGGCCGTGGCCGCCCTGCAGCCGATGGCGTACTACTCCAAGGCGCCGCAGACTCTGGTCATCCTGGTCGCGCTGCTGGTCGCGCTGATCCCGACCACGATCGGCGCGCTGCTGTCGGCCATTGGCATCGCCGGCATGGACCGCCTGGTCCAGCGCAACGTGCTGGCGATGTCGGGCCGCGCGGTCGAGGCCGCGGGCGACGTGAACACGCTGCTGCTCGACAAGACCGGCACCATCACTATCGGCAACAGACAGGCGACTGAGTTCCTGCCGGTGACCGGCGTGCACGCGGCGGTGCTGGCGGACGCGGCCCAGTTGTCCAGCATGGCCGACTACACGCCGGAAGGCCGTTCGATCTCTGTTCTCGCCAAGGAGCAGTACGGCCTGCGCGAGCGGCCCGAGGGCGAGCTGCGCGGAGCGGAGTTCGTGGAGTTCAGCGCACAGACCAGGATGAGCGGGGTGGACCTGGCGGACGGCCACCAAGTCCGCAAGGGTGCGTCCAGCGCGGTGCGGGAGTGGATCCGCGCCTGTGGCGGCACCCCGGCATCGGAACTCGGCGCGATGGTCGACGGCATTTCGGCCGCCGGCGGCACTCCGCTCGTCGTGGCGGAGCAGGCTGACGGCACCGCACGGGCGCTGGGCGTGATCCATCTGAAGGACGTCGTCAAGGAGGGGATCGCCGAGCGCTTCGCCGAGATGCGCAAGATGGGCATCAGGACCGTCATGATCACCGGCGACAACCCGCTCACCGCCAAGGCGATCGCCGACGAGTCCGGCGTGGACGACTTCCTCGCCGAGGCGACGCCGGAAGACAAGATGGCGCTGATCCGCAAGGAGCAGGAGGGCGGCAGGCTGGTCGCGATGACCGGCGATGGCACCAACGACGCCCCCGCTCTTGCCCAGGCCGACGTGGGCGTGGCCATGAACACCGGAACCTCCGCCGCCAAGGAGGCGGGGAACATGGTGGACCTGGACTCCAACCCGACCAAGCTCATCGAGATCGTGGAGATCGGCAAGCAGTTGCTGATCACCCGCGGTGCGCTGACCACCTTCTCCATCGCCAACGACGTGGCGAAGTATTTCGCGATCATCCCCGCGATGTTCGCGAGCGTCTTCCCCGGGCTGGAGAAGCTCAACATCATGCACCTGCACAGCCCGGAATCGGCGATCACCTCGGCGATCATCTTCAACGCGCTGATCATCGTGGCCCTGATCCCGCTGGCGCTGCGTGGTGTGCGCTACCGGCCGTCCTCGGCCGCGGCCATGCTCCGCAGGAACCTGTGGATCTACGGCGTCGGCGGCCTCATCATCCCGTTCATCGGGATCAAGCTCATCGACCTCATCATTTACCACATTCCAGGATTTGGCGGTTGATCGTCATGTCGCGTCTTCCTTCCACTGTGCGGCAGCTCATCGCGGCGTTCCGCGGCCTGCTGATCTTCACCGTGATCTGCGGCATCGCGTATCCGCTGGTCATGTTCGGGTTCTCCCAGGTGGCCTTCAACAAGCAGGCCAACGGCTCGCTGGTCAGCTACCACGGCAGGGTCGTGGGCTCCAGCCTGCTGTGCCAGGAGTTCACCGATGCCAAGGGCAACCCGCTGCCGCAGGACTTCCAGCCGCGGCCATCCGCCTCGGACGCCTCAGCGACCAACCAGACCGGCGGCTGCAACCCGCTCGCCACCGGCGCGTCCAACCTCGGCCCGGACAACCCGGTCCTGGTTACCGGCATCAAGCAGCGCCAGCTCCAGATCGAGAAGTTCGATCACGTCCCCGCATCGGCCATTCCGCCGGACGCCGTGACGGCATCGGCCTCGGGCCTGGACGCCTACATCTCACCGCAGAACGCGGCGATCCAGGTGAACAGGGTGGCCACCGCCAGGCACATCAGCGCGGCGACGGTCAGGGCGCTGGTCAGGAAGTACACCTCCGGCCGCCCGCTCGGCTTCCTCGGCGAGCCCGGGGTGAACGTGCTGCTCCTCAACATCGCGCTCGACCAGCAGCACCCCGTACCGTGATGTAGAAGATGACCGAGACAGCCAGCACGCACGCGAAAGGCGCTGTCGGCCCGGCGCGGCGCGGCCAGGTCAGGATCTACCTGGGCGCGGCCGCGGGCGTCGGCAAGTCCTTCGCGATGCTCGGCGAGGGCCACCGCCGCATGTCGCGCGGCGCGGACGTGGTGGTGGCCTTCGTCGAGACGCACGGGCGGCGCCGGACAGCCGAGCAGATACTCGGTCTTGACGTCATGCCGCGGGCCAGGATCAGCTATCGGGACACCTTCTTCGAGGAGATGGACCTCGACGCGGTGCTCGCCAGGCACCCGCAGATTGCCCTGGTCGACGAGCTCGCCCACACCAACGTCCCAGGCTCGCGCAACTCCAAGCGCTGGCAGGACGTCGAGGAGCTGCTGAGCGCTGGGATCGACGTCATCACCACGGTCAACATTCAGCACCTCGAATCGCTGAACGACGTGGTCATGAAGATCACCGGGGTGCCACAGCGGGAGACCGTTCCCGACGCCATCGTCCGGGCGGCCGACCAGGTCGAGCTGGTCGACATGACGCCGGAGGCGCTGCGCCGCCGGATGGCGCACGGCAACATCTACCCGGCCGAGAAAATCGACGCCGCTCTCAACCACTACTTCCGCACCGGCAACCTGGCCGCCCTGCGCGAACTCGCGCTGCTCTGGCTCGCCGACAAGGTCGACGAGGGCCTTCAGCAGTACCGCGAGGCACATGACATCCACGACACCTGGGAGGCCAGGGAACGGGTCGTGGTCGCGCTGACCGGCGGCCCCGAGGGCGAGACGCTGATCCGCCGCGCCGCGCGGATCGCGGCGCGATCGGCCGGCGGCGAGTTCCTCGCGGTCTACGTCACCAGGTCCGACGGCCTCACCGGAGCCGACCCGGCCGCACTGGCGACCCAGCGGCGGCTGACCGAGTCGCTCGGCGGCAGCTACCACCAGGTCGTCGGCGACAACGTGCCGGAAGCCCTGCTGACCTTCGCCAGGGCCGAGAACGCGACCCAGCTGGTGCTCGGCGCCAGCCGCCGCCGCTGGCTGTCCACGCTGCTGACCGGGCCCGGGGTCAGCCTGCGGACCATCCGCGACTCCGGCGACATCGACGTCCACATCGTGACGCACGCCCAGATGGGCCGGGGCCGGCGGCTGCCCTCCCAGCACGGCGGACTCTCCCTGCCGCGCAAGGTCACCGGATACGCGCTGGCGCTGGTCCTCGCCCCGCTGCTCGCGCTCGTGCTCGCGAACCTGCGGCAGCACCTGAACCTGACCAGCGACATGCTTATCTTCCTGATCGGCGTCATCGCGGTGGCACTCGTCGGCGGCCTGGTGCCCGCCATCATCGCGGCGGTGGCCGGATCGCTCCTCCTCAACTACTACTTCACGCCGCCCTTCTACACGTTCACTATCTCCGAGGCCAATAACGCGCTCGCGCTCGTCGTCTTCGTCATCGTGGCCGCCGTCGTGAGCACGATCGTCGACGACGCGGCCCGGCGGTCGAAGCAGGCGGCACGAGCCGGCGCCGAGTCCGACCTCCTGATCACGACCGCCGGCAGCATCCTGCGCGGCGAGCAGCCGCTGCAAGCCGTGGTCGACCGGGTCCGCGAGGCCTTCGGCATGCAGACCGTGAGGCTGCTCGAGCGCGCGAGCGGACCGGACGGCAGGCTGTCGGCGGTGGCCTGGAACGCGGTCGCGACGTCCGGCGATGGCCAGCTCTCCCGGCCAGAGGAGGGCGACGTATCGATGCCGGTGAACGACGATCTCTGCCTGACGGCGCGCGGCCGTACCCTGCCGGCCGCCGACCGGCGCGTTCTCGGTGCGTTCGCCGCCTACGCGGCCGCCGCGCTCGAGCAGCAGCGGCTCATGGCCGAGGCCGAGGCGGCCCGCCCGATCGCCGAGGCCGACCGGATGCGCGCCGCGCTGCTGGCCGCCGTCAGCCATGATCTGCGGACGCCGCTCGCCTCGGCGAAGGCGGCCGTCACCAGCCTGCGCTCGGATGACGTCCAGTGGGCGGCCGAGGATCGCGACGAGCTGCTCGCGACCGCGGACGAGTCGCTTGACAAGCTGACCAGGCTGGTCGAGAACCTGCTCGACATGAGCAGGCTGCAAGCCGGGGCGATGTCGGTGTTCCCGAGGCCGGCCGACCTGGGCGAGATCGTGGCCAGGTCGCTCGACGACCTTGGCCCGGGCGGCAAGACGGTGCTCGTCGAGATGCCAGCGGACCTGCCCGAGGTGCTCGTCGACCCTGGCATCCTGGAGCGCGTGATCTCCAACCTGATCGCCAACGCGCTCCGCTACTCTCCCCCGGGCTCGCCGCCGCTGCTGACCGCGAGCTCGCTGGGCGACCAGGTCGAGCTCCGGGTCATCGACCGGGGACCCGGCATACCAGAAGAGCAGGCGAGCCGGATGTTCGTGCCGTTCCAGCGGCTCGGGGACACCGACAATACGACCGGAATCGGCCTCGGGCTTGCGCTCTCCCGCGGCCTGACCGAGGCGATGGAGGGGACGCTGGAGCCGGAGGAGACGCCCGGCGGCGGGCTGACGATGGCGCTGTCACTGCCCGCCGTCCCCGGCACCGCCCACACGCTGCCCGGCGAGCACACCGAGCCACAGGGCGCCGATCAGGTGCCGTCATGACCCGGGTGCTCGTCATCGACGACGAGCCGCAGATCCTCCGAGCGCTCCGGATCAACCTGCGGGCCAGGCAGTACGAGGTCTATACCGCGCAGACAGGTGCGCAGGCGCTGCAGGAGGCCGCGCACCATCCGCCCGACCTGGTGATCCTCGACCTCGGCCTGCCCGACCTCGACGGCGTGGAGGTGATCGACGGGCTGCGCGGCTGGACCGATGCGCCCATCATCGTGCTCTCCGGCCGGGCCGACAGCACCGACAAGGTCGAGGCGCTCGACGCCGGCGCCGACGACTACGTCACCAAGCCGTTCGGCATGGACGAGCTGCTGGCCAGGATGCGCGCCGTGACCCGGCGCAGCGCCGCCGAGGTGAGCGAGCCCCAGGTCAGCCTGGGCGACGCCACCATCGACCTGGCGGCCAAGCGCGTGATCAGGGGCGAGAGGGACATCAGGCTCACGCCGACCGAATGGCATCTGCTCGAGGTGCTGCTCCGCCATCCCGGCAAGCTGCTCAGCCAGCGGCAGCTGCTGCAGGAGGTCTGGGGACCCGGCTACGCGGACGCGACGGGAAACCTCAGGCTCTACATGGCCCAGCTCAGGCGCAAGCTGGAGCCAGACCCGGCCAGGCCGCGCTGGCTGCTGACCGAGCCTGGCATGGGCTACCGTTTTCAGCCCGATGCCGAGCGAGCCAACCGATAACGGGCGCAGTCCGCTCAGGACCGGGCCAGCACCGCCCAGTCTGGTGCTGGTGTGATGACCAGCGCGTGCGAGCCGTTTCACTCATCAAAGGTTTGTTATCAACTACACACAGTAATCGGAAACAGCGCGCCGTTTCCGCGTCAAAGCGCAACCATTGTCAGCATGAGTTTTCGAAGCTACGTCGTCTCCCTGGCTGGACTCGCTAGCTTGCTGGCTGTTCCCGGCCCGGCGACAGCGGCCAGCGGATCGGTGAGCCGGTGGCACACAGTGACCTTCGACGGCGTGAGCCTGCGCGTCCCGGCTTCCTGGCCCGTGATCAGCTTCGCCAGGGATCCGTCGGCCTGCCCGCGGCTCGACGTGCACGCCGTCTACCTGGGCACGCCGGGACCGGACCCGATCTGCCCGGCCGGCCTGGTCGGCAGGAGCGAGGCCGTGATGATCGGCCCGATCCGAGGCAGCAGCGCTCGTGCACGGGGAGCGCCGGCCGGGGAGCGCGGCACCGGCGCCCATCCCGCGGCCGTCGCGAGCCAGGCCGTGAGCAGGACCATTACCGACGAACTGCCGCGCGCGGGCGTGCAGGTGTCCATCTCTTACCGGGCCAGCCGGGGACTGGCCGACCAGATACGGTCGTCGGTCCGGGTGTCCCGGACCGGACCGGCGCGACCGCGAGCGGGCGTCGCAGCCCGGGCTAGTGCCGGGCGGGCCGGAGCGAGCCACGCGGTGCAGCAGAGCGTGTTCACGGGCAGCGGATTCGACAGCTGCGCCGCGCCGGGGGCGGGGGCGATGACCAAGTGGCTGGCATCGAGTTACCGCGCCGTCGGCATCTACATCGGCGGCGTCAACCGGGCCTGCGCTCAGGCCAACCTGACGCCCTCGTGGCTCACCGGCATCGTCAGCCAGGGCTGGCATTACTTCCCGATCTACCCGGGGCTGCAGTCCAGCTGCGTGCTGGCTTCCGGGGACGCCACCATCAGCACCGCTCACGCCGCCGCCGAGGGCAAGGCGGCCGCCGACGACGCCGCCGCTCAGGCGGCGAGCCTGGGCATCGGCCGGGGCACGCCGCTGAGCTTCGACATGGAGGCGTACGCACCGGCCTGCAATTCCCAGGTCACCACGTTCCTGTCCGCCTGGGACGCTGAACTGCACGTGCGCGGCTACAGCGCCGGCATCTACGAGTCGTTCACCAACATCGGCGCGCTGGTCAGTGCCGCTGGCTCGATCACCGAGCCAGATGTCATCTACTACGCGGACTGGGATGGCAAGGCAACGACCAGGAGCCCCTACATGCCGGCCAACATGTGGACCAACCACGCGCGGATCCACCAGTACCAGGGCGGGCACCTGGA
>DATKQH010000381.1:0-2528 GCA_035532775.1 Streptosporangiaceae bacterium | reverse complement strand
CGCGCCGTCGGCCAGGCGGCGGACTGGGTGGCGCGGGCCAGTAGCGACGGTGCTGATCGTCCTGGGCTGCATGCTCGCCCCCATCTCGGTAGTCGCCGTATGGAGCGCTAACCAGGTCTCCGACACGAGCCGGTACGTGGCGAACGTCTCGCCGCTGATCAGCCAGCCGGCCGTGCGCAGTGCGCTGACCGACAGGATCAGCACCGCGGTCAACGATCAGATCGACGTGCAGGGGATAACCAAGCAGGTCGCCGCGCAGCTATCCAGCCGGGGCCTGCCCAGGCTCGGCGCGCTGTTGTCGACCTTCTCGGGCTCGATCGCCAGCGGCGTGGCGGGCTTCATTCACAGCACCGTCGCCAAGGTCGTCGCCAGCCAGCAGGTAGCCAGGCTGTGGACACAGGGCAACCGGCTGGTGCACCAGCAGCTCGTGCTGGCCCTAGAAGGGAAGAAGAGCGCGATCAGCGTCTCGAACGGGCAGGTGGTCATCGGGCTGGGACCGATCATCGATCAGGTCAAGCACAACCTGGCCGCCAGGGGCCTCACGATCGTGACCAAGCTCCCGCCGATCAACCCGACGTTCCCGCTCTTCTCAGCCAAGTACCTGGTGCAGGCCCAGTCGCTCTACCGGCTGCTGACCACCCTTAAATGGGTGCTGCCGATTCTCACGATCATTTTCCTGGCGGCCGGAATCTACATCGCCCGGCGGCACCGCCGCGCCCTGATCGGAGCCGGGCTCGGGTTCGCCGGTTCGATGCTCGTGCTCGCGGCCGCGCTGGCCATCGGCCGGGCCATCTACCTGAACAAGCTCCCGGCCACTGTCTCGGCGCCAGCGGCCGCCGTCGCCTTCGACACCATCATCCGCTTCATCAAGCAGGGCCTGCGGGTCCTCCTCGTGCTGGGACTGGTCGTGGCCCTGGCCGGTTTCTTCACGGGACCATCCGTCACCGCCACCAGGACCCGGCAGGCCTTCAAGTCCGGGTTCGCCGCGCTCCGCGGCACGGGCGAGCGTGCGGGCGCCACCACCGGCCCGGTCGGCGCCTGGGTCTACCGGTACCGCATGGCGCTGCGGATCACCGCGGCATCCGTTGCCGTGCTGGTGTTCATCTTCTGGGGAAATCCGACCGGCCTGACGGTGCTGGTCATCGCCATCGTGCTGGTGGTGGTGCTGGGCCTGATCGAGCTGATCGGGCGGCCACCCGCCCGGCCGCGGCCAGCCGGACTGGCGCCCCCGGGCGGCCCCGGTGGATGAGACCCGCCCCGGTGACCGGGACCGCGAGCACGACGACGCGCTGCGGCACCGGTACCTGATCCAGTTCGAGGAGGACACGCTCAAGGAGCGCCCGCTGTGGATCCGGGTGATCGTCGAGTTCATCGGCACCTTCGTGCTGGTGACGGTTGCCGCGGGCGCCGGGGTCATCAATCACTACGCCGGTGACACGCCGGTCAGCCGGGCCGCCGCGGTCATCGCGCCGGGCGCGGCAGTCATGGCCATGATCTACGCCTGGGGCCCGCTGTCCGGGCTGCACATCAACCCGGCCGTCACCATCGGGTTCTGGTGCCGCCGGGTCTTCCCGACTGGATGGGTGCTCCCCTACTGGGTGGCCCAGCTGGCCGGCGCGACAACCGCGGCCTGGTTCCTGCAGGTAATGTTCGGGCACGTGAGCGCGGGCGGGAACTACCCGATCGCCAAGCCGGGCGGCGACTGGAGGTCGCTGGTCATGGAGATCGTCCTGACGACCATCCTGGTCAGCATCATCCTCAACACCGCGACCGGCAGCCGCAGCATCGGCCATAACGCCGCCATCGCGGTCGGGTCAACTGTCGCGCTGCTCGGATTGTTCGCCAGCCCTATCAGCGGCGCCTCGATGAATCCCGCGCGCTCGCTTGGGCCTGACATCGTCGGTGTCGACTTCACCGGCTGGTGGGTGTACGTGGCCGGCCCGGTGGCCGGCGCGATCATCGCCGTGGTCGTCATCACCACGCTCCGCGGCCTCCCGGATAAGTCGGAACGGGAGGCGGCCGAGGGCGGCGCTCTGCCGCAGTAACGCGTCGGCCCGGCCCTCGAAACGCCCGTCTCAGGGAGGTAGCAGCTCAGTGAGTGTGACGGCCAGGCGCTGGCTCGCCCGATCCTCGTTCGCCCTGATGCTCGGCGCCGCGGCGCTTCTGATCGCCGAGGCCGGGTGGCGCAGCCTGACGCTGGTGGCCTTCGCCGCGGTCGGAGTGTGCGCGGTCCTGGCGGGCACGTTCTGGTTCCTGGCCAACCGCGGCCTGGTCCGCTGGCTCGCGCTGCTCCTGGTCGTCGGCGCGCCGCTGCTCATCCTGGTGGCTTTCGCGCTGGCGAGCCTGCTCTGGGTCGCGGTGGTGGCAGTCGCGCTGATGGTGCTGGCGGTCGCGGCTGGAAGGCTGGCGCTGACCACGCACAGCGACAGCGCGGCCAGGCCGGCGGTCCCGGCGCCGCGGCCGCAGCGCCCGTTCCTGATCATGAACCAGAGGTCGGGCGGCGGGAAGGTGGCCAGGTTCGGGCTGAA
>DATKQH010000380.1:0-4834 GCA_035532775.1 Streptosporangiaceae bacterium | reverse complement strand
AGAGCATCCCGCCATGACCCATCGCGATGCCGTCGTCGACCGCGATCGTGTTGAACTCGCGGCCCACGCCGCCGGCCGCGGCGACCGCGTCGGCGACCAGCCGTCCCATGTCCCGCAGGTGCACGTGCCCGGGGACGAACTGGGTGAAGCTGTTGGCGATCGCGACGATCGGCTTGCCGAAATCGTCGTCGGTCATGCCCGTGGCTCGCCACAGGGCACGAGCGCCGGCCATGTTCCGGCCATGAGTAGACGTCCGCGAACGCAGAGCAGGCACCGCCAACCTCCAGGTCATCTCGCGTCATGCGCAGGGCGGCGGGTGACAGCTGGCCGCGCCCACTCATCCTAGTAACGTCCGCACCACGGGAAAGTCAGGTTTGCTCGTCTCCGGAGCCCGCAGGTGCCCGGTCCCGTGGCTGCTGCCCGCCGGCCGCGGCGGGCGCACGGTCGAGCGCGATGAGCCGCCGGCAGAGCGTCACCAGGATCAGGCCGATGGCCGCCTCGGCCAGGCCCTCGCCCAGGCCGCGGACCGCGAGGATCTCCAGGACTGATCGCACGTTGCGCGGCTCGGGGGCGAAGGTATTGATCTCGCTCGCCACCGTCACCGGCACCAGCACCAGCAGCGCCACGGTCCAGAAATGCTGGCGGACCAGGTGCGCGGACCGCCGCAGGGCCGCGAGGACCGGCTTGTTCTCGATCTCGATCACCGGGCCGACGACCGCCAGGAGGTTGGCGGCGACCAGCCCGGGGATCACCAGCGCGATCACACCCACCAGTACGATCAGGGCCACGAGCAGATCGGCCCCGATCAGCCGTCCCCACGGCAGGGTCCGAACGATCTTCCGGACGGGCGGTCTGTCGCTGCCGGTTTCCCCGGCGCCGACGAGCTTGGACAGGAACCCGGACAGGAACACCGTCCCCAGCAGGGTCACTCCCGAGGCGCTCAGGTCGGCGGCGAGCGTGACCGGCAGGTTGGCCCGGTCCACGACATCCTTCACGACGATGTCAGCCAGCGCCGTGACGAGGGACACGACGACGGCAACGGCCAGAATCCGCCATCCGTAGCGCCGGCCCGCACGCGCTGCCGCGACGAGCACCGCCCGCACGCCCAGCGGCGGCTTGTGTCGTCCGCCGGCCTCAGGTCGCTTCCCCGGCTCCTGCCCACCGCGAGGCGTCATGGGTCGCCAGGCTACGCGGGCACAATGAAGCAGGTCAGAGGCGGGTAAGCATCGCCAGGGACCAGCGACTGTCGCACTACTACCGCGGTAGGAACGACCTGAGTATGCTGTTTACGTGAAGGTTGACAAGCTGAGCATCTCGCTGGAACCGGAACTCAGCGATGCCGTGCGGTCAGCGGCTGCCCAGGCCGGCAAGCCCGTGTCAGCGTGGCTGGCTGAGGCTGCCGCCAGCAAGCTGCGGGCAGAGGCACTCGCCGCGTTCCTGGCCGGCTGGGAGGCCGGGCACGGAGCGCTCACCGCTGCGGAGATCGCCCGCGCGGAGCGGGAACTCGGCTTTGCCGCGGGCGAGCACGCCGCGTGAGTGCGCTGATCCTCGATGCCGGTGCGCTGGTGGCGGTGGACCGCGATGACCGCGCGGCACTGGCCAGGCTCCGCGTATCCCAGCACCACGGCCTGGAGTTGCGCACCAATGCGATGGTGGTCGCCCAGGTATGGCGTGACCGGCACGGCCGGGATGCGAACCTTGCCCGGCTGCTGCGTGCGGTCGACGTGCGGTCTGTCAGTCCGGACGACGGCCACGCGGCCGGCGTCTTGCAAGCCGGGGCCGGAACAGCGGACGCTATCGACGCGACGGTAGTGCTGCTTGCCGCCCCTGGTGACCGCATCCTGACCAGTGACCCGGATGACCTGCGCTGCCTGGCTGATGCGGCGGGGAACCGGCCGGTCATCATCTCCTGCTGAGACCGAGCGCGGCCGGCGGCATCGCGAGAGTCCCGCCGGCGGCACGCTCGTCGCGACGTTCACAAGGTGAATCCGATCGCGCACACCTGCGCACGGCCGCTTTCGGTGATGTCACCTGGCTGCCAGGGCGGCAGCCAACTGGCGTTCTCGCGGTCGGGTGCGAAGAAATGATCGTGGCCCACCGTGGCGCAGCTGCGGAGGCCGACGTACGCGCCGATCTGGAACGTCGAGCACAACCGCCTGGACGTCGTCGGCCCGCGCACGCATCCGGACGCCGGTAGCGCGCGCGATCCGGAAGGCGGTGTCGCTCCCGCAGTTCGTCCAGCCCGTCGTGCTGGCAGCGGTGACAGCTCTTTGCCCGTCGCCGGGTTTCGGTGCCCGTCAGTCCGGTGAGCAAGCAGTGGTCATGAGCAGTGCGCCGCCCGCGGGTCGTACTGGTCGGGCGGGGATCGGCGGCCATCAGGCCAGACACATCATGGCGGCTGTTCCTCTCTCAGGCCATGGCATCCTGGTGGGCCTTGTCTGCATTGCGGTCGTGGCCGGCCTGCTCTGGGTACCTGTCCTTGGCGACCGGCTCACCGACACCGTGAGCAAGCACGCGCCACGGGTATTCCCGCGGATACTCCTGCTCGGGCTTGGCCTCCTGACACTAGGCCTCGTCGTCCACGTCCGGATACTTGATGTCGTGGGCGGATGCCTGGCCGGGGTTGTCGTCCTGGCTGTGGTCCTGGACAACTACTGAGCGCTCACCTCAGCCCGCGCGGCCTCGGCCTCGGGGACGGGCGGCACGGGCTGCCGTCAGAAAAATGTGGTCAGCTCGCCTGGCACGACGCCCACCGCGAGCTGCCCTACCGGCTCGGCCGCCACCGCAGCCGGCGGCCTGGGCCTGCTCGCCGTCACGCCCTGACGGGCCGGCCCTGCGGCGCGGCTGGCCAGCTCGGCGCTGCTCGTTCGAGTAGTCCTCCGGCGCCAGCTCGATAACGTGGCTGCCCGCAGCTCGCTCCCTGGACGCCAGCACCTTGAGGATCGCGCTCTTCCCCGATCCTCCAGCTAGCAGCGATCGCGGGTATGGCTAGATCTGTAGCCGGGCGTACGCGATGGCTGAATGAACCGCAGGCAGGTGGTGGTGGACCGATGGCTGGCAGCGCAGGACTGATGTCCACGGCGGATCCGCGGCAGGCCTGGCAGGAGGCTCTGCGGGCGGGCCTGGCGGGGCTCAGCCAGGACCCGCTGAACTGCGAGGTGCCGCCCGCGCTCCTCGACGGCGAGGTAACGCCCACGAGCCGGTTCTTCCGCCGCAATCACTTCGCTATCCCGCTGCTCGACGCGAGCACCTGGCGGCTGGAGGTCGGCGGACTGGTGCGGCGCCCGATGATCCTGGGTCTGGACGAGCTCAAGCGCTTCGGCCCAGTGTCGACGGTCGCCGTGCTGGAGTGCGCGGGCAACGGCCGCAGCAGCTACGTCCCGGCCGTGCAGGGCGAGCAGTGGGGACATGGCGCGGTCGGGAACGCTAGCTGGACCGGGGTGCGGATGGCCGACGTCCTGGATGCCGCTGGTGTACAGCGCGGCGCGGCGGAGGTGGTGTTCCGAGGCGCCGACCAGGGACCTGTGAGCGGCTCGACGGAGACGATCGCCTTCGAGCGGAGCCTGAGCGTCGCCGATGCGAGGTATTCCGGTGCGCTCCTCGCGTTCGCCATGAATGACGAGCCGCTGCCAGCCTGCCATGGCTATCCTGTCCGGCTGGTCGTCCCCGGCAAGTATGCGGTGGCATCGGTGAAGTGGCTGACCGACATCACGGTCACGAGCTCGCGGTTCGACGGGTTCTTCCAGGCTGAGCACTACGTGTTCGAATGGCCGCGGGCCGGCGCGGTTGTGCGCCAGCCCGTTGCCGATCCTCGGGTCCGCGCCCTGATTACCGCGCCGGCGACGGGTGACCGGCTGCCGCACGCGGCCTTCCAGATCCGGGGAGTCGCCTGGTCGGGCGCGGCGCCGGTGACGCTCGTCGAGGTGAGCGTGGCTGGCAGTCAGTGGCAGCCGGCCACGCTGGTCGGCAAGCCAGGCCCGCACGGCTGGCAGCACTGGGAATTGCCGGTGCAGCCTGCCAGCCCTGGTGAGGTGATCATCCGGGCCCGGGCCACCGACGGCGCCGGCCGCACCCAGCAGACCCAGCCGGAGTGGAACCGGCTGGGTTACGGCGGGAACTTCATCCACGTGGTCAGCGTCCTGCTGCGGTAACGGGCGGCCCGCCGGCCTGCGATGACGGGCGGCGCCCGGGAGATCCCCGCAAGCTGGTCTGCCCACCCGTTACTAGTAATCGATTGCTAGAAACGGCCTGGTAGCCTGAGCGGGTGGCGAGCTGGGGGTTCCTGACCAATCACGCCCGGGTACTTCTGTGCATCGCTCACGACCCGGGTGCGCGCTTGCGCGACATCGCGGCCAGGCTGGACATCACCGAGCGCAGCGCTTACGGCATCGTCACCGACCTGACCCAGGCAGGGTACGTGGTCAAGGAGAAGGACGGCCGCCGCAACCGCTACCAGATTCAGGTCCACCTGCCGCTGCCTGACCCCACCGGCCGCGAGCGCACCGTCGGCGAAGTTCTGGCCCTGCTCGCGGGCGGCGACCAGCCCGGCACCGAACTGCCCCTGCCAGGCTGACCGGCAGGCGCTCGCCCTGCAGGTCCAGGGTGACGTTCCCCGCCGTGAAGGCACTTGACGGTGCGCTCGGCGCTATGAGTCACTTGTCATAATGCCTGGTACAACCCTTTGATGACGAAAGACCCGTCTATGACTGACGTCGATATCGATGGCCTGCGCCGCCGGTATGCCCGCGAGCGGGCCAAACGGCTTCGACCGGACGGTAACGATCAGTACGTTGAGCTGAAGGGTCAGTTCGGGCGCTTTCTCCGTGACCCTTAC
>DATKQH010000379.1:0-31720 GCA_035532775.1 Streptosporangiaceae bacterium | reverse complement strand
GTTGGGCCACATGTGGATCACGGATTGGACCGCGCGCGCCGCGTGCAAGGGAACGGACCCTGACGAGCTCTTCGTCCAGGGCGCGGCGCAGAACCGGGCCAAGCTGATCTGCCGGGGCTGCCCCGTCCGCACCGAGTGCCTGGCCGACGCACTCGACAACCGGATCGAGTTCGGCGTATGGGGCGGCATGACCGAACGTGAGCGGCGTGCGCTGCTGCGGCGCAGGTCTGATGTCGTCTCCTGGCGCGAACTGCTCGAGGACGCGCGGGACAAGTACGAGACCGTCTCAAGCGAACTCGTCGCCAGCTAGCCGAGGTCGCGAACCCGCTCGCTGGTCCGTGCGGCCACTTCTTTCCTGATCCTGGACGCTAGTCCGCGATATCCGCTGACAGGCGTCCACGACCTGAAAAGCACAGTTCACGATCGGTGGCTAGCTTCCGTTCGTGTCAGTTACGCCGTTGCGGGTCGTCATTCGGCCTCGGACGACGGAAAAGCCGCAATGCAGCGCGGCTGACTCCGGTGCCGGTCAATCCGCCATTCGACGGGATCTGCGGGGGCTGCGCCCCGTCGTCCGATCTCGCGGTCAGTCGCTAGCGAACGCGGCACCTATGACGCGCAGCCCGTTCATGTCGTGAACGTCGTCCGGCTGCGCCGGGATCTGCGCGACGGGGACGAACGGGTGCGCGGCGGCAAAGCGCCTGGCGAGCCTGCGCTCCGACTCGGCCAGCCGCATCCGCTCCGCGTGCAGCCGCAGCGCGTTGATGCCGAGCGCCGACGACTCGCTGTCGTCCAGCCCCTGCAGCGTCTCAGCGGCGGCAAGGCTGCGGGCCGACGACAGCCTGGCCGCCGGCGAGCGGTGCACCCGGTTCAGGATCAGCCCGGCCAGCGGCATGCCATCGCGTTCGAGCCGTTCCACGAAGTACGACGCCTCCCGTAGCGCGTCGTGCTCCGGCGAGGCGATGACGAGGAACGCCGTTCCCGGTGCCCGCAGCAGCCGGTAGGTGTACTCGGCGCGCTCCCTGAACCCGCCGAACATGGTGTCCATCGCCGACACGAAGGTCTGCACGTCGCGGAGCAGCTGGCCTCCGATGATCTTGGTGACCACGCCGGTCACCATCCCGAAGCCGGCGTTGAGCACCCGCAGCCCGGTCCGGCCGCCCAGCTTCGCCGGCGCCACGAGCAGCCGGAGCAGCCGACCGTCCAGGAACCGGCCGAGCCGCTGCGGTGCATCGAGGAAGTCCAGCGCTGAGCGGCTCGGCGGGGTATCGACCACGATCAGGTCCCACTCGTCGGCCCGGCGGAGCTGGCCGAGCTTCTCCATCGCCATGTACTCCTGCGTCCCGGCGAAGCTGGACGACAGGGACTGGTAGAAGGGGTTCGCGAGGATCTGGGCGGACCGGTCGGGATCGGCGTGCGACTCGACGATCTCGTCGAAGGTCCGCTTCATGTCGAGCATCATTGCGTGCATGCTCCCGCCATCGTCCGCGTGACCGCCATGGCCGGCCTCGCCAGCCGGGCCCGGCTCGTTGCGGCTGCCGTCGGGCTGCGGATGCCGGGAGCCACCGGTCCGGATGCCAGTTACGGGACGGGGTGTGTTATCGAGCGATGTCAATCCCATCGACTGGGCGAGCCGCCTGGCCGGATCGACGGTCAGCACGACGACATGGCGGCCGCGCTCGGCCGCCCGCAGCCCGACGGCGGCCGCGATCGTTGTCTTGCCGACCCCGCCCGAGCCGCAGCAGACGATGATCCTGGTCCGCCGGTCATCAATGAGCTGGTCGACAACGAGCGGAACCGGAGTTGTGCTCATCGGTCTCGCCCCTCCGGCTCGCTCACGCTGTGTTTACCCGCTCGCCTCCGGGGCGCCTTCAGGCGCCGCCTTCCCTCGTCGCTCGTCCCTCGCTCCTCAGTCCAGGCGGCACCGCGCCCCTCCGGCTCGCTCACGCGGCGCCCTGGTCGCGCAGGGCTTCGGCCAGCCGGTAGAGCGCGGCCAGGTCGATCCCGTCGGTGATCAGCGGCAGCTCGTAGCACGGCTGCCCAGCCTGGTCGAGCAGGCGGCGCTGCGCTCGCTGCGAGCGCGCGGTCCGTGCCTCGTCGGCCAGCTCGTCGGCCAGGTCGGCGGCCAGCGCGGCGTCCTCGCCGAGACCCGCGGCCTTGAGCGCGACCTCCAGCGCATGGGTATCCCTGGCCTTGCTGCCCAGTGTCGTCTTGCCGGGATTTGCCTTGCCCGGGGTCGACTTGCCCTGGGCGTTCTGGCCGGCCACTTCCGCCTCGCGCATCATGTTGACGAAAATGCCGCCCGGCTGGATCCCGCCGTGGCCGACCTCACTCAGCTCGGCGATGCCGTCCAGGGTCTCCTGCACGGGCATCTCCTCGAGCAGGGTGACGAAGTGCACGGCCGTGAGCGGAGAGCGGATCACGTTCTGCACCGTATCGGCGTGGCCGCGGATCGGGCCGACCTTCGCCAGGCCGGAGACCTCCGAGGTCACGTTCAGGAAGCGGCTGATCCGCCCGGTCGGCGGGGCGTCCATCACGACGGCTCCGTACACCGGGCTCCCTGCGGACTTGCGGCGGACCGCCTCGGCGGCCTTGCCGGTGAGCAGCACGTCAGATAGCCCGGGCGCGATCGTGGTCGCGAAGTCGAGCACGCCGAGCTTGGTCAGCGCACGGCCGGCCTGCCGCAGGTTGTAGAACATCTCCAGGTACTCGATCAGCGCCGACTGCGGGTCGACCGACAGGGCGAAGACGTCGCCGCCGGGCCGCTCGCCGTTGGCCGGCGCCACGGCCACCCGGCGTTCCTCATAGGGCAGCGGCGGCACGTCGAAGACCTGCGCGATGCCCTGCCTGCCCTCGACCTCGATCAGCAGCACCGGCTTGCCGTTCGAGGCGAGGGCAAGCGCCAGCGCCGCGGCGACCGTGGTCTTGCCCGTCCCGCCCTTGCCGGTGACCACGTGCAGCCGCACGCCGTCCCAGTCTGTGTCCCGCACGCTCACGAGCATGAGGCTATCCGCGCTGGCGCCGACGCCGCACCGTGGCCGGGCCGTCATCGCGGCGTTAGCACGGCCTTGTGCCCGGTGACTAGTCTGAGTACTGACGACAGCGGACAAGTCCTTAAGTCCCGAGCTAACTGGGTGAGAAGGTGTCGGCGAATGGAAGCTCTGCTGGGGTTCGTGGCTTTTGTCGCGGCTGGCGGGCTGATCATGCTCGGCCGAAGCGTCAAGCAGGTACAGCAGTACGAAGAGGGCATCGTCTTCCGGTTCGGCCGGGTGCTGCCTAAGACCCGGCCGCCGGGACTGACCTTCGTCCGGCCGATCGGCGACAGGATACAGAAAGTCAATAAGCAGATCATCGCGATGGCGGTTCCCGCGCAGGAAGGCATCACCAGGGACAACATCAGCGTGCGCGTCGACGCCGTCGTCTACTTCAAGGTGGTCGATCCGATCAAGGCGACCATCAACGTCCAGAACTACATGTTCGCTGTCTCCCAGCGGGCCCAGACCTCGCTCCGGTCGACCATCGGCCAGTCGGAGATGGACGAGCTGCTGTCCGAGCGGGAGCGGGTCAACAAGCAGCTGTGCCGCATCATCGACGCGGTCACCGAGGAGCCGTGGGGCGTCAAGGTGGAGAGCGTCGAGATCAAGGACGTCTCGCTGCCCGAGGGCATGAAGCGATCGATCGCGCGGCAGGCGGAGGCCGAGCGGGAACGCCGGGCCAGGATCATCGTCGCCGACGGTGAGTACCAGGCTTCCAAGCGGCTGGCGGCCGCGGCGAACGTCATGGCACGTGACCCTGCCGCCCTTCAGCTCAGGCTGCTGCAGACCGTCGTCGAGGTCGCGGCGGAGAAGAACAGCACGCTCGTGATGCCGATCCCCGTCGAGCTGCTGCGGTTCTTCGACCGCGGATCCGGCCAGATCTCGCAGTATGCGGGGGAACAGATCGCGGACGCGGACACGGGCGACGCCGAGGTCGCGGCCGCGGAGGCCGCCATCGAGAAGAAGCCGCTGCCCCCCGAGGCCGCGGCCATCGGCAGCGACGACACGCTGGCCATTCCTCCCGTTGCGCCGATCCCCGAGTCACCGGTCTCGGGCGCCAAGATCCCTGACCCCGTCATCCCCGACCCGGTGATTCCCGAGCCGGACATCCCCGAAGCCGCGAAGCCGCAGGCGCGCGTCCCTGACCACAGGGACGGCGATCCGGCGCCCGACGAGTCATAGCTCCCGGCCCGGCGACCCGGCTTCCCTGACGGATCGCCGGTGCACCGGTGGCCTGTGGTGCCCGGGCGGCTAAGGTAACGGCCATGCAGAAGTGGGAGTACGCGACGGTGCCGTTGCTCGTGCACGCGACCAAGCAGATCCTCGACAACTGGGGGGACGACGGCTGGGAACTGGTGGCCGTCGTGCCGGGACCGAATGCCGAGCAGCTTGTCGCCTACCTGAAACGGCCTAAGCAATGACGGCGAGCGACGAGCGCTCACCTGAGCACCGGCTGGCCGCGCTCGGCCTGAAGCTGCCGGCGGTGACGCCGCCGCTCGCGGCGTACGTGCCGGCGGTCAGGTCCGGCAGCTTCGTCTACTCCGCGGGCCAGCTGCCGGTGGTGGAGGGGCAGCTGCTGGCCACCGGCAAGGTCGGCGCCGAGGTCGGAGCCCAGGAAGCCGCTGCCCTGGCCCGATCCTGCGCGCTGAACGCCCTGGCGGCCGTCGTCTCGGTAACCGGCAGCCTGTCTGCCATCAAGCGGATCGTGAAGGTCACCGGTTTCGTGGCGAGCGCTCCCGACTTCACCGGCCAGGCGCAGGTGGTCAACGGAGCGAGCGAGCTGCTGCTCGAGGTGTTCGGCGAGGCGGGCAGGCACGCCAGGAGCGCCGTCGGAACTGCCGTGCTGCCGCTCGACGCTCCGGTCGAGATCGAGCTGATCGCCGAGGTCGGCGACTGACCGGGAGCCGGGCCGGGCAGGCGAAGCGGGCAGGCGAAGCGCGGCACGGGTAGCGGGCGAGGGCAGCACGGGTAAGGGGCGGTTCGAGAGCTGTGAGTCAGGTCAGGATTCCCGCGCGTATGGCCGAGGCAGCGCGCGCAGTGATCGAGGGCAAGGTCGAGCCCGCCACGCCGCGAGACGCGGCGACCGTGATGCTGCTGCGCCAGCCAGGCACACCCGAGCCGCCCGGCTTCGAGGTGTACATGCTCCGGCGCAAGCCGTCGATGGCGTTCGCCCCCGGTGCCTACGTCTTCCCCGGCGGCTCGGTCGACCTGCGGGACGCCGACGAGGAAGTGGCCTGGGCCGGGCCCGAGGTTGACCGCTGGGGCCAGGTATTCGACGCTCCGCCGGAACTGGCCAGGGCGCTGGTCTGCGCCGCGGTCAGGGAGACGTTCGAGGAGTCGGGAGTGCTGCTGGCCGGGCCCTCAGCCGACACCGTCGTCGCGGACACCACGGGCGATGACTGGGAGGCAGACCGCCAGGCGCTCCTCGACCGGTCGCTGTCGCTCGCCGAGCTGCTGGCCAGGCGGAACCTGATCCTCCGCTCTGACCTGCTGCGCCCGTGGTCCAGGTGGATCACGCCCGCGGCGGAGCCGCGCCGGTTCGACGCCAGGTTCTTTGCCGCCGCGCTGCCAGCCGGACAGCGGACCAGGGACGTCGGCGGCGAGGCATCGGCCGTTCAGTGGATCTCCCCGGCGCAAGCGCTCGACGCCGGCCGGGCCGGGCAGATCCAGCTCTGGCTGCCGACCGCGATGACGCTCGCCGAGCTGGCCGAGTACCCGCACGCGGCGGCCGTCCTCGCCGCGCGCCGCGAGGTCAAGCCCCTGCTCCCCGAGATCGTCATCGCCGAGGGCGCCACCTGGCTCAAGGTCCCGGGCGAGCGGGAGTACCCGCTGTGACCGCTCAGCCGCGGGCCGGGGAGCCGGAGACGCCGTCGCAGGCCGGGGAGCCCGGGCCAGCGCCGGAGCCGGAGCCGATCGACGGCTCTGGCACGCGGCGGGCACGCTGCGTCCTCGCCCCCAACCCCGGGCTGATGACCCTCGACGGCACCAATACCTGGCTGATTGCCGAGCCAATCTCGCCGTCCGCGGTCGTCGTCGACCCGGGCCCCGACGACGAGGAACACCTGCGCCGGGTGATGTCGGTTGCGGAGCAGGCCGGACAGCGGATCGCGGCCATCATCCTCACCCACGGGCACCCCGATCACTCGGCCGGAGCGCGGACCCTGGCTGGCCTGACCGGAGCGGGGGTGCGCGCGGTCGACCGGGCCTGCCGGCTTGGCACCGAGGGCCTGCCGCCCGGTGCCGTTGTCAGCGACGGCGGCTGCGAGATCGAGGTCATCGCGACGCCCGGCCACACGGCCGACTCGGTCTGCCTGTACCTGCGCGCCGACCAGGCCGTTCTGACCGGCGACACCGTGCTCGGCCGCGGCACCACGGTGATCGCGGATGACGGCAGCCTCGGCGACTACCTGGACTCGCTCGGCCGGCTCCGTGCCCTCGCCGACGCCGCGGACCTGAGGACGCTGCTGCCAGGCCACGGCCCGCTGCTCACCAGCCCGGCGGCCGTTCTCGATTTTTACCTAACGCACCGCGCGGAGCGACTCGCCGAGATCAGGGCTGCTCTCGCCGCCGGGGATCGTTCCAGAGCCGAGATCGTGGCCAGGGTCTACGCCGACGTGGCCCGCGCGCTGTGGCCGTTCGCCGAGGTCTCCGTCCGCGCGCAGCTCGCCTACCTGGCCGACCGGGGCGAGCTGCCGGCCGACGTGAGCTGACCTAACCTGGCCCGGCGCCGGAGCCGGTCGGGGTCGATCAGCAGCACGGACTTGGCCGCCAGCTGGATCCAGCCCCTGGTGGCAAAGTCGGCCAGCGCCTTGTTGACCGTCTCCCGCGATGCCCCGACGAGCTGAGCCAGCTCTTCCTGGGTGAGGTCATGGTTGACCTGTATCCCGTCTTCGGCCGGCATGCCGAACTTGTCGGCCAGCTCGAGCAGCGCCTTCGCGACCCGGCCGGGAACGTCAGTGAAGATAAGGTTCGTGTTGGCCTCGGTGACCCGGCGGAGCCGCTGGGCCAGCGCCTTCAGCAGCAGCAGCGACACGGTGGGCCGCGTCATCAGCACTTGCCGCAGGTCCTCGTGCGCGATCGAGGCCAGCCGCGCGTCGGTGATCGCGGTCGCCGTCGACGTGCGGTACGTCGGGTCGAACATGGCCAGCTCGCCGAACATATCTCCGGCCCCGTGCACGCTGACCAGGCTCTCCCTGCCGTCGGGCGCGGTCCTGGTGAGCTTGACCTTGCCGTCGACCACGAGGTAGAGCCGGTCGCCCGGGTCTCCCACGTCGAACAGCCGCTCACCCCGCGGCAGGAGGGTGACGTGGATATGCGGCCTGAACGTCGCGGCGTCCTCGTCGCTTAGCTCGCTGAGCAGCAGGTTCGCCCCCAGGATGCGGGCATCCTCGTCGGTGAACTCCATCTGCCTGAGCCGGCCTCCTGCCTCGTCCGGATCAGCCACCTGGGCCTCCTCGCCTCGTTGCCGCCGGGCGATCTGCGGCGCCGCGCCTAGCTGCCATGGCCGCCCTCCCCGAGGTCCGCAGCCTCGGCCAGCCGCTTGCGGCACGCCTTGATCTCGTCCTCGGCTGCCTGCTGGCCGACCCACCTCGCGGCCTCGACCTCCTTGCCTGGCTCGAGAGCCTTGTACACCTCGAAGAAATGCTGGATCTCAAGCAGGTCAAACTCAGAGACATCGGATATGTCATCCAGGTGAGCCATCCGGGGATCGGTGGCCGCTACGCACAGGACCTTGTCGTCGCCGCCCTTCTCGTCCCTCATCCGGAACATCCCGATGGCCCGGCAGCGGATCAGGCAGCCAGGGAAAGTCGGCTCGTCGAGCAGGACGAGGGCATCAAGCGGGTCACCGTCGTCGGCGAGCGTGTGCTCGATATACCCGTAGTCAGCGGGATACCTGGTAGAGGTGAACAGCATCCGGTCTAGCCTGATCCGCCCGCTCTCGTGGTCCATCTCGTACTTGTTGCGCTGGCCCTTCGGGATCTCGATGACTACGTCGAACTCCACGGCTTAGTCTCCCTGCCCGGTGGAATGATTGCCTCACTGCCTTGGTGTGTACCCCTGTTGTGATGTATACCCTCGGTGACAGCGCCTGTCGAAGGACCGGCATCTGGCGAAGGAGAGCGGACGGTGAACCGGCTGGCGCGGATGATGGTGCTGACGCTGGCGCTACTCTGCCTGTTCACGATCGGGGCGGGAGCCGCCATCGCCCGCCTGCTGCCGCCCAGGCTCGCGCTATACGACATGCCGAAGGTCCGGGAAGCCGGCCTCGCCAGGCCGGGGGCGGCGCTGCATGGCGTCACCGGCTTGGCGGCGGGCGGCCAGGGCGGGGTGGCCACGGCGGCCGGCGTCTCGGCCAGCCTGGACGGGCTGATGCACTCGGGCGATCTCGGCCCGCACGTCGGAGCGCTGGTCACTGACCTGTCGACCGGCCAGGTGCTCTACGAGCTCAATCCGGCCACCGGCTTCACTCCGGCCTCGACGACCAAGCTCGCCACGGCGATCGCCGCGCTCGACACGATCGGCCCGAACGCGAGGTTCACCACCCTGGTCAGGACCGGCGGCTCAGCCGGCCTGCCGACCAGCGGAGTCGCGAGCATCGCGCTGGTCGGCGGGGGTGATCCGACCCTGGCGGCCGGCCGGTACCCGGCAGCGGACTACCCGCAGCCGGCGACGCTGAGCTCGCTGGCCGCCGCGACCGCGAAGGCGCTGCGTGCCGGGGGAATCAGCTCGGTCCGGCTGAGCTATGACGCCTCGCGCTTCGGCGGCCCTGAGGTGGCTCCCGGCTGGAAGCCGGTCGGCGCGCCGGGCAACTACATCTCGAGCGGCAACGTCACGCCGATCACCGGACTCGAGGTCGACCAGGGCCGGCTGACCGCGCGGGGCACGCCCGACGACTCCGACGACCCGGCGAACTACCGGCCCAGGTCCCTGACTCCGAGCCTGGACGCAGCCCGCGCCTTCGCTGGCTTCCTGCGCAAGGACGGGATCACCATCCACGGCAGGCCGTCGGCGGCCCGGGCCACGAACGCAGGGGGCAACGGGAGCGTGCTCGCCGCCGTGCACTCGCCGCCGCTGGCCGAGATCGTGCAGCAGATGCTGTCGGAGAGCAACAACGTCATCGCCGAGACTCTGGCCAGGCAGGTGGCCGTCGCGACTGGCCGGCCTGGCACGTTCTCTGGCGCGGCCGCTGCCGTGATGGCGGTGGCCGCCAGGCTCAGAGTGCCCGGCCTGCACCTGTACGACGGCAGCGGGCTGTCGCCGCTCGACCGGATCTCGCCTCAGGCGCTGGTCAGGCTGGTCAGGCTCGCGGCGAGGTCAGGGCCGCGCAGCCTGCGGTCGGTGATCACCGGGCTGCCGGTGGCCGGCTTCTCGGGGACACTGGGACCCGGCAGTTTCTTCGGGCCGTTCGGCCGGAACGCGCTCGGCACGGTGCGGGCGAAGACCGGCAACCTGACCCACGTGGCGACCATGGCGGGAGTCGCCTATACCGCCGGCGGCCAGCTGCTCGGGTTCGCGTTCATGGGCAACGACATCCCGCAGAAGCTGGCGGCGCAGCCCGAATACGCGCTCGCTCAGCTGGCGACTGCCCTCGCCGGTTGCGGCTGCGGCTGACCAAAGCGCCGCCCGGCCACGTACGGTGGAGGGGTGAGCAGCTCCCAGATGATCGACTGGAACGTAGCCGCCTCGACCGCCGCCAGGTGGGTCAGGCCAGGTCCGCAGGTCAGCTTGGCCGAGGCGAGGCGGGTCGTGGCCGAGCTTCGCGAGCAGGCCGCGGCCGTCGCCGAGCCGGTGCGCGAGGTGACCGGCCTGCCAGGTGACGATGACGGCGGAAAGGTCGCGGTTGTCGACCGCCCCGGCTGGATCAAGGCCAACATCACCGGCTTCGAGGTGGTGCTCGACCCGCTCGTCGAGCACATGCAGGACATCGGCGCCGCGCCGGCGGCCGGCTCCATGCTGACCGCCGTCGGGTCCCGTGTCACCGGCATGCAGGCCGGCCTGATCCTGGCCTACCTGGCCAGCCGGGTGCTGGGCCAGTACGAGCTGTTCCTGCCGCCCGATCCCGACGTCCCGGGGCAGGATGCGCCGCCGGGAAGGCTGACGCTGGTCGCCCCGAACATCGTGATGGTCGAGCGCGAGCTAGGCGTCGACCCGACTGACTTCCGGCGCTGGGTCTGCCTGCACGAGGAGACGCACCGCACCCAGTTCACCTCGGTTCCGTGGCTGCGCCCGTACGTGCAGCGGCAGATGACCGACTTCCTGCTGGCCTCGGATCTGGATCCGGCGTCGATACTGAACCGGCTCAGGGCGGCTGCGGACGCGGTCACCGGAGCGGTGCGCGGCAGCGACGGCGGCAGCCTGATCGAGGCGATGCAGAGCCAGCGTCAGCGCGAGATACTCGGCCGGCTGACCGCCGTCATGACCCTCGTGGAGGGCCACGGCGACTACGTGATGGACGCCGTCGGTCCCGCGGTGGTCCCCTCGGTCGAGCAGATCAGGGCCAAGTTCAATGCCCGCCGGACCTCGGGAAACCGGGTCGAGCAGGCGATCCGCCGCATCCTCGGCATCGACCTGAAAATGCGGCAGTACCAGCAGGGCGCGGCGTTCGTGCACGCCGTCGTGGCCGAGGCGGGCATGGAGACGTTCAACCGGGTGTGGACCTCGCCGGAGACGCTCCCGACGAGGGACGAGCTCACCAGCCCGCACCGGTGGCTGGAACGGGTGGCCGGGCCCGGCGCGGACCGGCTGGGGCGGGCGGACCGGCCGGGACGGGACGGGTCAGGTCTGGACGGGCCGGGACTGGACGGCACGGGCCAGCAGGCCGGCTAAGTCGGCATGCGCCCCGATCCGGCGGTGGCGGCGGTCAGGCTCGGAGTGCGGCGCAGCCTGGCCGGCCTGGATCCGCGGGCGCTGGTCCTGGCGGCGTGCTCGGGCGGTCAGGACTCGCTGGCCATGTCGGCGGCCCTGGCGTTCGAGGCACCCAGGCTCGGCCTGCGCGCGGGCGCCGTCACTGTCGATCACGGGCTCCAGCCAGGCTCCGCCGACCAGGCCGAGCGGGTCGTTGTCACGCTGCGCCGGCTTGGCCTTGACCCGGTCCACAGCCTGCGGGTTCAGGTAGCCGCCCGCGGCACGGCCGGGTCCTTTCCCGGGCCGGAGGCCGCCGCCCGCCAGGCGAGGTATGCGGCGATCGAGGCGGCCGCGGCGGAATGCCGCGCGGCGGCGGTCATGCTCGGCCACACGATGGACGACCAGGCGGAGACCGTGCTGCTCGGGCTGGCCCGCGGCTCAGGCGCGCGGTCACTGGCCGGGATGCCGGGGGCGTCCGGGCGTTACCTCCGCCCGCTGCTCGGCCTCCGGCGCTGGCAGACCGGCACCGCGTGCTCGGCCCTGGGCCTTGAGCCGTGGGAGGATCCGCAGAACTCCGATCCGGCATACGCCAGGACGCGGGTCAGGCAGCAGGTGCTGCCGATGATGGAGGAGCTGCTCGGCCCGGGCATCACCGAGGCGCTGGCCAGGACCGCTGACCGGCTGAGGGCCGACGCGGACGCCCTGGACGCCCTGACCGACGAGGCAGCGGGGCGCCTGCTGCCCGGCTGGGGCGCGCCGGCCGCTGACGGCGGTGACGGCGACGGGGGTGACGGCGACGGGGGTGACGGGCGGACGCTGGACGTCACGCTGGAGGTCGCAGCCCTCGCCGGGCTTCCGGCCGCGATCAGGACGCGGCTGCTGAAGCGGGCGGCGATCGCCGCCGGTGCGCCGGCCGGGTCGCTCAGCTCGACGCACGTGACCCAGCTCGACGCCCTCGTGACGTCCTGGCATGGCCAGCGGTGGTCGGACCTGCCGGGCGGAATCCGGTGCCAGCGGCGGTATGGCAGGCTGCACTTCACGACCCGCTCGTGAACGGAGACCGCGTTGGAAGCCACTGACATGGGTGCGGACCTGCTCGAGGTACTGATCACGGCCGAGCAGCTGCAGGCCAGGATCGCCGAGCTGGCGACGCGGATCGACGCCGATTACGCCGGCCGCGAACTAATCCTGGTCGGCGTGCTCAAGGGAGCCGTCATGGTGATGGCCGACCTGGCCCGCGCGATGCACCTTCCGGTCAGCATGGACTGGATGGCGATCTCGTCCTACGGATCGGGAACCACCTCATCGGGCGTGGTGCGGATACTCAAGGACCTGGATGCCGACATCAGCGGCCGGCATGTGCTGGTCGTCGAGGACATCGTCGACTCCGGGCTCACCCTGTCCTACCTGGTACACAACCTGCAATCGCGGGATCCGGCATCGGTGCAGGTCTGCGTGCTGCTGCGGAAGCGGGCCGCGGCTCGGATGGCGGTCGATGTGGCGTACACGGGCTTCGAGATCAACGACGAGTTCGTGATCGGGTACGGCCTCGATTACGCGGAGCGGTACCGGAACCTCCCGTTCATCGGCACTCTCGCCCCGCACGCCTACGCAGACAGCGGTTTGGTTGCTGACGAGGGGAACACATCAGAAGTTGAATAACGTTGAGATGGGGTAGAGGCGGAGCGTAGGGCATGCGGCTTCCTGAAGTGCCGCCTACGTGCCGGTGCGAGCCGGCGCGGTGTACCGTCGGTTTTCTCGCGTGATGCGCGGGAGAGAGGGAATACCGCGCATGGAATGCTCGGACGTACTGCGCTCCTGCCGGACGGCGGCGGGACACGAGGCTCGGCAGGAGGTACCGGCCCGGCTCGCCTGGGCCGCTAATCGATGGATCTGAAGCGCATCTTCCGCAGCTGGATGCTCGTCATCCTGCTCGTCTTCGTGCTGCTCGTCGTAGTGCTCAAGTTCACTGGCTCGAACCAGTACCACGAAGTGCAGACCTCGCAGGTCATGCATCTGGTGAACACCGGCGGCGTGAAGTCGGCGACCTTGAACGTCCCGACCCAGGTCGTCCAGGTCACCACCAAGAACGGCCGCGACCTCGAGGCGACGTGGGTCGGCAACCAGGCCAACCAGATCACCGGGGCGCTGCAGACGAGCGGCACCGCGTACGACGTCAAGAACCCGCAGGGGAACTCCCTGCTGAACGTGCTGCTCGGCTGGCTGCCGTTCATCGTCATCTTCCTGCTCTTCTTCGTCTTCATGAACCAGATGCAGGGCGGCGGCTCGCGGGTCATGAACTTCGGCAAGTCCAAGGCGAAGCTCATCACCAAGGACACTCCGAAGACGACGTTCGCCGACGTGGCAGGTGCGGACGAGGCGATCGAGGAGCTTGAGGAGATCAAGGAGTTCCTCCAGACGCCGGCCAAGTTCCAGGCCATCGGGGCCAAGATCCCCAAGGGCGTCCTGCTCTACGGGCCGCCGGGAACCGGCAAGACGCTGCTCGCCCGCGCAGTCGCCGGCGAGGCGGGCGTCCCGTTCTACTCCATCTCAGGCTCGGACTTCGTCGAGATGTTCGTCGGCGTCGGTGCCTCCCGGGTGCGCGACCTGTTCGAGCAGGCCAAGGCGAACGCGCCGGCCATCGTGTTCGTCGACGAGATCGACGCCGTTGGCCGCCATCGCGGCGCCGGTTTCGGCGGTGGCCACGACGAGCGCGAGCAGACCCTGAACCAGCTGCTGGTCGAACTGGACGGCTTCGACACCAAGGGCGGCGTGATCGTGATCGCCGCGACCAACCGGCCGGACATCCTCGACCCCGCGCTGCTGCGCCCGGGCCGGTTCGACCGCCAGATCGTCGTCGCCCAGCCTGACCTGGCCGGCCGCAAGGGCATCCTGCGAGTGCACGCCAGGGGCAAGCCGTTCGCGCCCGACGTGGAGCTTGACGTGATCGCCCGGCGCACGCCCGGTTTCACCGGTGCCGACCTGGCCAACGTGATCAACGAGGGCGCGCTCCTGACCGCGCGCGGGAACGAGACCCAGATCACGATGTACTCGCTCGAGGAGGCCATCGACCGGGTCACGGCAGGTCCCAAGCGCAAGAGCGTCCTGCTGTCGGAGAAGGAGCGGAAGATCATCGCCTACCACGAGGGCGGTCACGCCCTCGTCGGGCACGCGATGCCGCACGCCGACCCGGTGCACAAGATCACGATCATCCCGCGCGGCCGCGCGCTCGGCTACACCGCCGCGGCGCCGTCGGAGGACAAGTTCCTGGTCAGCCGGGCGGAGATGATGGATCAGCTGGCGATGCTGCTCGGCGGGCGCACCGCGGAAGAGCTGGTCTTCCACGAGCCGACCACGGGCGCGGCCAACGACATCGAGAAGGCGTCGCAGATCGCCCGCGGCATGGTCACCGAGTACGGCATGAGCGAGCGGCTCGGTGCCCGCAAGTTCGGCACCGGCGACTCCGAGCCGTTCCTCGGGCGCGAGATGTCGCACTCGCGGGATTACTCCGAAGAGATCGCTTCGGCGATCGACGACGAGGTGCGCCGCCTCATCGAATCGGCGCACGACGAGGCGTGGGAAGTCCTGGTCCAGTACCGGGACGTGCTCGACAACCTGGTGCTGCAGCTGATGGAGCACGAGACGCTGTCCAGGAACCAGGTGCTCGAGATCTTCGCGCCCGTGCAGGAGCGGCCGACTCGCGGCTCCTACACCGGCTACGGCAAGCGGATGCCGTCCGACCGGCCGCCGGTCCTGACGCCCAAGGAACTTGCCCTGACCGCTGCCAGCGACGGCAAGGAGTTGCCGATCGGCGGTAACGGCCAGGCGCCCAACCTGGCCAAGGGCGGCTACTCCGGACCGATGCCCGCGGCGATGAACGATCCTTTCGGCATCGACCAGATGCCTGGATCGTTCGGCAACGGTGGTCACGAACCTGACGACCGCGGCACCTCGCACTGAGCCTGCCAGTCCTGTGAGCGGGCCAGTCGACCTCACCCGCATCGAGCGGGCCGTGCGCGAGATCCTGCTGGCGATCGGTGAGGATCCCGACAGGGATGGCATCAAGGACACCCCGGGCCGGGTGGCGCGAGCCTATGCGGAGCAGTTCGCCGGGCTGAGCCAGCATCCGAAGGACGTGCTCAGCACGGTCTTCGATGCGGAGCACGACGAGATGGTGCTTGTCCGCGACATCGAGTTGTTCTCGACCTGCGAGCATCACCTGACGCCGTTCTTCGGCCACGCGCACGTCGGATACATACCGAACGAGCAGGGCCAGATCACCGGCCTGTCCAAGCTGGCCAGGCTCGTCGATGTCTACGCGCGGCGCCCGCAGGTGCAGGAGCGGATGACAAGCCAGATCGCCGATTCGCTGATGGAGGTGCTCGAGCCCCGAGGCGTTATCGTGGTGGTGGAGGCCGAGCACTTGTGCATGGCCATGCGCGGAGTGCGCAAGCCTGGAGCCAAGACCGTCACCTCGGCGGTCCGGGGCTGCTTCCGCAGCTCGGACGGAACGAGAGCGGAGGCTATGAGCCTGCTAATGGCCCGCCGTTAGCGGCTAGAACGGATTCGTCCGCGAGCGCGGTCCTTTATGGCTACGCTGTGCCCCGTGACTCGGGGCCGCACATACATGTCGGAGATGACGGACCTAACCGGGCCAGGACCGGCAGAGCCTGAAACCGGATCGAGGCAGCGGCCAGACAAGCCGGCTGTCGCTGAGCCGACTCCGGAGGCCGCCGCCGATCGCGCGGCTCCGGACCGCGCAGCTGCTGACCGGGCGGGCGCCAACCGCCACGGCGGTACGCGGGCGGTCGATCGCCGGCAGCAGCGGCGGTGGGTGCCGATCATCGCTGGCTGGCTCATGTTCCTGGTGGGACTGGCCGACATCATCCTCGGCGTGACCGCTCCCGGCAGCCATCTCCATGCCGGGCTGCAGCGGCTGCCCGTCGTGGTCCCAGGCTCCGTAGCCGCCCTGACCAGGACGGCCGACATCATCATCGGCCTGCTGCTGCTGATGCTCTCGCATGGGCTGCGGCGGCGTAAGCACCGGGCCTGGCAGGAGGTCATGGCGCTGCTGTCGATCAGCGCATTGATCAGCCTCGCCCATTCTCTCTACCTCATCCACACTCACCGCGACATGGCGGTGGGAATCGGCATCGGCTTCGTGGTCCTGGTGATGCTGATCGCCGGGGGGTATTACTTCCGCGGGGAGTTCTACGCCGTCGGTGACCCCCGTACCCGGTGGCGGGCGCTCGGCGCGCTCATCGGCCTGCTGGCGGCTAGCGTCGCCATAGGCTTCGGCTACCTGGCAGCGCCGGCCGGGGTGCCCGCGGGCTACTCGCTCGGCCAGCGGCTGGAGTCCGCGGTGTACGGCCTCGTCGGCGTGAGCGGACCCGTCCAGTTCGGCCCGCACGACGTGCGCGGCGATTTCTTCTACATCCTGATGGGTGCGCTGGGCTTCGTCACCGTCCTGGTGACGGCCCAGCTCTTCCTGCGGCCGGCCAAGCCCCAGGGTCGCCTCGACACCAACGACGCCACCCAGATCAGGGCGCTGCTCGACCGGCACGGCGAGTCGGACTCGCTCGGCTACTTCGCGCTGCGCAACGACAAGAGCGTGATCTGGTCGGCGACGAGGAAATCCTGCATCGGCTACCGGGTCCTCTCCGGGGTGATGCTCGCCAGCGGCGATCCGCTCGGCGACCGGGAAGCCTGGCCCGGCGCGATCCAGGCGTTCCTGGACATGGCAGCCAGGCACGCCTGGGTTCCTGCGGTCGTCGGCTGCAGCGAGCAGGGCGCCGAGACCTGGTGCCGGAACGGCGACCTGACCGCCCTCGAGCTGGGCGACGAGGCGGTCGTGAACGTCGCCGACTTCTCGCTCCAGGGCCGGTCGATGCGCAACGTCAGGCAGATGGTGACCAGGGTGTGCCGGGCCGGTTATGTCGCCCAGGTCCGCCGGGTCGGCGACGTGCCGGCCGACGAGATCGCCAGGCTGGTCAGGCAGGCAGGCTCCTGGCGGGGTAACCCGACCGAGCGCGGCTTCTCGATGGCGCTCGGCCGGATCGGCGGTCCTGGCGACGAGCGGTGCGTGATCGCGACGGCGACCCAGGACGGCGCGCTCCGGGCGCTGCTGCACTTCGTGCCGTGGGGCGAGGACGGGCTGTCGCTCGACCTGATGCGGCGCGACCGGTCTGCTCAGCCAGGCCTGAACGACTTCATGATCGCCGAGACGATCAAGAGCGCTCCCGATCTCGGCGTGGCCCGCATCTCGCTGAATTTCGCGGCGTTCAGGGCGGCCCTTGAGCGTGGCGAGAGGATCGGCGCTGGCCCGATCACGCGGGCCTGGCGCCGCGTCCTCATCTTCATGTCCAGGTGGTTCCAGATCGAGTCGCTCTACCGGTTCAACGCGAAGTTCGCGCCCGTCTGGGTACCCCGGTTCATGGTCTTCACCTCGACCAGGGACGCGATCAGGGTCGGCCTCGCCGCCCTGGAGGCCGAGGCATTCCTGGTCTGGCCCAAAGTCGAGGCGCGCAGAATCAGGCGGATACTGCGCAATGCCCTGAGGCCGGCCAGAAAGGCCTACGCGCAGCGGCCCGGCGGGGCTGACTAGGCTGCGTCCCCGTTCCAGCCGCGACGCGTCCGGCTTGTAGATTACGCCCATGGCCAGTCCTGCTGTCAGCCCCGCGGGTCTACCCGCTGCGGCCAGATGCCTGGTTATGGGCGTGGTCAACGTGACCCCGGATTCCTTCTCCGACGGGGGGACGTGGTTCGGGCCTGACGAGGCGATCGCCCACGGGCTCGAGCTTGCCGCGAGCGGTGCCGACATCGTGGATGTGGGCGGCGAGTCGACCCGGCCAGGTGCCCTGCGAATCAGCGAAGACGAGGAACTGCGCAGGGTCGGCCCCGTGATCGCGGCGCTCGCCCAGGCGGGCGTGACCGTCAGCATCGACACCATGCGCGTCCGGGTCGCCGAGCAGGCCATCGGTGCCGGAGCGCGGCTGGTCAACGACGTGAGCGGCGGCCTCGCCGAGCCCGGCATGGCCGGCCTGATCGCCGAGGCTCAGATGCCCTACGTCGTCATGCACTGGCGCGGCCACAGCATCGACATGCAGGACAAGGCGATCTATGCCGACGTCGTCAGGGAAGTGGCCGCCGAGCTGTCCGAGCGGGTGCGGGCGCTGACCGCCGCGGGGATCGATCCGGCGCAGCTGATCGTGGATCCCGGCCTGGGCTTCGCCAAGCTCCCGGCGCACAGCTGGACCCTGCTGGCCAGGCTGCGCGAGCTCTCCTGCCTTGACCACCCGGCCGCACCCTTTCCCGTGCTGGTCGGGGCGTCACGCAAGGGCTTCATCGCGCGGCTGCTCGGAGCCGCCCCGGACACGCCGCGCCCGTTCCCGGAATGTGACGACGCGACCGTCGCGCTGACGGCGTACGCCGCCATGGCCGGCGCGTGGTGCGTGCGGGTCCACTCGGTACCGGGCAATGCCGACGCCGTCCGGGTCGCGGCGCGATTGGGAGAGGAACGCCAGCCGTGAATTTCCTCGACCGGATCAGCCTGTCCGGCCTGCGCGCCTACGGATATCACGGCGTGCTGCCGGCCGAGCGGGAGCAAGGCCAGGAGTTCATCGCCGATGCCGTGCTCTGGCTCGACACCAGCGCGGCAGCAGCGGCCGACGACCTGTCGCGCACCGTCGACTACGGCGCGCTGGCCGGACGCCTCGCCGAGATCATTTCCGGCGAGCCCGTCGCGCTCATCGAGACGCTCGCCCAGCGCCTGGCGACCGCATGCCTGGCCGATGCGAGGGTCAGGCACGCCGAGATCACGGTGCACAAGCCGGACGCCCCGGTTGGCGTCCCGGTCCGGGACATCAGCGTGACGATCCGGCGGAGCCGGACATGACCGATGCTACGCCCGACCCGGCAGCGGCGCCCGTCGCTCCTCGCGAGGTCGTGCTCGCCCTCGGCAGCAACCTCGGCGACCGGCTGGCGAACCTGCAGGCAGGTATCGATGCCCTGGCGGCCAGCAACGGGATCAGCGCCGTGGCCGTCTCCGGGGTCTTCGAGACCAGCCCGGTGGGCGGGCCTGACCAGCCCGACTACCTGAACGCTGTGCTGCTAGCGGCCAGCGGGCTGCCTGCCAGGGCCGTGCTTGACCGATGCCAGGCGGCCGAGCAGGCGCGCGGCAGGGTGCGCACGCTCCGATGGGGGCCGCGTACCCTTGACATCGACATCATCGCCTGCGGCGACGAGGTCAGCGACGATCCCGTGCTGACACTGCCGCACCCGCGTGCCCATCAGCGCGCGTTCGTCCTCGTCCCGTGGCACGATGCCGATCCTGATGCCATGCTGCCCGGCTTCGGACCCGTCGCGGGTCTGCTGGCTCAGGCTGGCGAGGACGGCGTCAGGCGGCGCGGCGACCTCAGTCTTGCTGTCGGGCGGCAGGCAGCAGCGAATCAGGGCGGGTGAGGCAGTCAGATGCAGCCGACGAAACCGTGGTCGCTGCTGGCCATCGCCGCGGTCAGCGCGGCGCTGGCCTGGATTGTCGTCCGGTTCACGTTCAGTAACCTGGCGCCGCTGCCGTGGACGGCGGTGCCAGCGCTCGTGCTGCTGGCGATCGGCGAGTTCGGATTCGGGCGGAACCTCGGGCCGCGCCTGCATGGCCGGCCAGGTGCCAAGCCGATCCAGCCGATGGCGGTGCCGAGAGTGGTCGCCCTGGCGAAGGCGAGCTCCGCGGCCGCGGCGGCGATCGGCGGCTTCGCGCTCGGGTTCCTGATCTACACGATCCCCTCGCTCGGCCGGCCCGTGCCCGATCACGACGCCATCGCCTCGGCCGCCACCATGCTGGCCGCGATCGCGCTGGTACTGGCCGCCCTGTACCTGGAAAGGGCGTGCCGGGCACCGGAGCCGCCCGATGACGAGGACGACCTGCCGATGTCCAACGGCCACCGCGGGCGCCGGTCCCCGTGAGGACTGGACCGAGCAATGCGAGATGACGACCAGCAGGTGGCGGCGGGCTCAGCGGCCGCCGATCTGCCGCACCCGGCTCAGCTGGCAGTTGGCGTGGTGGGTGCCGGACGGGCGGGTACGGCGATGGCCGTGGCGCTCACCAGGGCGGGCCACCGCGTCGTCGCCGCGTCCGCGGTGTCGCAGGCATCGCTGAGCCGGATCAGCCGTAGCCTGCCAGAGGCCCGCGTCGTCCGCCCCGAGCAGGTCGTGGAGGCGGCCGACCTCGTGCTGCTCACCGTCCCGGACGACGTGCTGCCCGATCTGGTGACCGGACTGGCCGCGACCGGGGTGCCGATGGACGGCCGGCTGATCGCGCATGCCAGCGGCCGGCACGGGCTCGCCGTCCTCGATCCGGCGGTTCGTGCCGGGGCGCTCCCGCTGGCCCTGCATCCGGTGATGACCTTCACGGGCAGGCCCGACGACGCGGACAAGATGGCAGGCATCTCGTTCGGGGTGACCGCACCCGAGCCGCTGCTGCCAGTTGCCGAGGCGCTCGTGGTCGAGATGGGCGGAGAGCCAGTCTTCATCGCCGAGGACAAGCGCGGCATTTACCACGCGGGCCTGGCCAGCGCGGCGAACCACCTCGTCACCCTGGTCGTGCAGTCCAGCGACCTGCTCATCAAGGCGGGAGTGCCGGACCCGGCCAGGATGCTCGGCCCGCTGCTCGGCGCAGCGCTCGAGAACGTGCTGGCGCTCGGTGATCTGGCGCTGACCGGGCCGGTCGCCCGTGGCGACGCAGAGACCGTGGCCGCTCACGTCGAGGTGATCGCGGCCGCCGCGCCCGAGGCGCTGGGCGCCTACCTGGCGCTGGCGAGGCTGACCGCGGATCGCGCGCTGGCTGCCGGGACCCTCACCTCGGCCGACGCCCAGCGGCTGCTCGGCGTGCTGTCAGGGCCGGCCGCGTGATCCCGATCCTGGCCAGGACGAAGAATGGCCTCGCTGCGGCCCGCGCGACCCTGCGGCCGCCCGTGGTCCTGGTACCGACCATGGGCGCGCTGCACGACGGGCACCGGGCTCTGCTGAGGCGTGCTCGCCAGATCGCCGGGCGCAGCGGATCGGTCCTGGTCTCCGTGTTCGTCAACCCGCTGCAGTTCGGAGCCGGCGAAGACCTTGACCGTTACCCGCGCACGCTCCGGGCCGACATTGCCATCTGCGCCGAAGAGGGCGTGAGCGTCGTCTTCGCTCCAGGCCATGACCAGATGTACCCGGCCGAGCAGATGATCACTGTGCGGCCTGGTTCGATGGGAGACATCCTCGAAGGCGCCTTCAGGCCGGGGTTCTTCGACGGCGTGCTGACCGTGGTGCTTAAGCTGTTCAATCTGGTCAGGCCAGATGTGGCGGTCTTCGGGGAGAAGGACGCGCAGCAGCTCGCGCTGGTACGGAGGATGGTGGCCGACTTGAACCTGGCGGTCCAGATCGAGTCAGTTTCGACCGTCCGCGAGCCCGACGGCCTGGCGATCTCCAGCCGCAACAGTTACCTGTCGCCGCAGGAGCGGGTGAGCGCGCTTGCCCTGTCCCGGGCGCTGCGAGCGGGGCAGGCAGCCGTCGCCGGCGGTGCGGCGGCGGTGCTCGCCGCGGCCCAGCAGGAACTGGGCGCCGCGGGACGGGCCGACCCGCCGCTGGCGACCGATTACCTGGCGCTGGCCGACCCGGCCACCTTCGCGAACGTCCCTGCGGGTCATGCCGGCACGGCGCTGCTGCTCGTCGCGGGCACCGTCGGGAAGACCCGCCTGATCGACAACGCGCGGCTGTGCTTCGAGGCTGCGCCGTGACCGGCGGGCACCGGGCGCGGGATCGGCCAGCCGCCGGGGGTGGTGCCGCATGATCGCGCGGCGGCTGCTCGCGCCGTCGCCAGGCTGGGTCAGGCACGCCGATGTGGTCGTGGTCGGCTCGGGTATCGCGGGCGTGACGGCTGCGCTCAGTACCCACGGCGCGCTGCCGGGCTGCAATGTCCTGCTCGTGACCAAGTCGCTGCTCGACGACGGGTCGACGAGGTGGGCCCAGGGCGGGATCGCGGTCGCGCTCGGAGAAGGGGACTCACCCGAGCAGCACCTGACCGACACGCTGGCCGCCGGTGCGGGGGTATGCGACGTCGACGCGGTCCGCGCCCTGGTGACCGACGGCCCGGGCGCCGTGCGGCGGCTGATCGCCCTCGGCGTCAGGTTCGACACTAATGCCGGCGGCGTGCTGGAGCTGACCAGGGAGGGGGGTCACCTGCGGCGCAGGATCGCGCACGCGGGCGGCGACGCCACCGGCGCTGAGGTATCCCGTGCGCTGCTGTTCGCGCTCGCCGAGGCGGGCGCGGGAGCGGAGGAAGGCGTCGGCATCGACGTGATCGAGCACGCCATGTCGCTCGACGTGCTGCTGGCCGGCGACGGCCGGATCGCCGGCCTCACCTTGCACGTGATCGGCGAAGGCCAGCAGGATGGCGTGGGTGCCGTGCACGCGCCGGCGGTCGTGCTGGCGACCGGCGGCACGGGCCAGGTCTTCTCGGCCACCACCAACCCGCCCGTTTCCACCGGCGACGGCGTGGCGCTCGCCTTGCGCGGCGGTGCCGAGGCCGCCGACCTGGAATTCGTCCAGTTCCACCCGACCGTCCTCTGGCTCGGTCCCGGCGCCCGCGGCAGGCAGCCGCTGATCTCCGAGGCCGTGCGCGGCGAGGGCGCCTTCCTGATCGACGCCGACGGCCGCCGCTTCATGACCGGCCGCCACCCGCTCGCCGACCTCGCCCCGCGCGACGTCGTCGCCAAGGCGATCATGAACGTCCTCGCCGAGACCGGCACAGACCACGTCTACCTCGACGGTACCTACCTCGGCGAAGCCACCTGGGAGCACCGGTTCCCCACGATCAGGGCCAGCTGCCTCTCCTACGGCATCGATCCCGTAACCCAGCCCATCCCGGTCGTTCCCGCCGCCCACTACGCCAGCGGCGGCGTCAAGACGGACCTCCGCGGCCGCACCACAGTCCCCGGCCTCTACGCCTGCGGCGAGGCCGCCCGCACCGGCGTCCACGGCGCCAACCGGCTCGCGTCCAACTCCCTCCTGGAGGGCCTGGTCTTCGCCGAGCGGATCGCCGCCGACCTCGCCACCGGCCTCCCGCCCCGCTCCACCCCCGCCCAAGACCACCGCACTCAGGGACTAGTCGACCCGGCGGCTATCGCGCAGATACAGCAGCTCATGACCGATCGAGCCAGTGTCCTGCGCTCCGGCACCGGCCTGGCCATCGCCGCCGACGAGCTTCGCAAGATCGGCGAGCAACAGTCCCGTGAGCCGAGCCTTGCGGCCTGGGAAGCCACCAACCTGCACCTACTCGCCTCTGCCCTCGTCGCTTCGGCCACCCTGCGCACCGAGACACGCGGCAGCCACTGGCGCGAGGACTACCCGAGTGCGTCAGACCACTGGCTCGGTCACCTAGTAGTGACTCTCGATCGGGAAACTGCCGGAAAGCCCTCTCCCGTGGGAGAGGCCCGGACGGACACGCAGTCCCGGCCGGTGCATAACGCATCGGCCGGGACGGGTGTCCATCCGGACCAGGCTGTCGGCGACGGGCTCTCAGTCCGCTTCGTTCCGGCACAACAGCACGAAGACGACATCCAGCCGTCATCGCCAACCCAGCGCGCCTGCGACAGCGACATCCCCCCGCAGGCTGACCGCGCCGCCGTTCCTCACCGCGACTCCCCGGAGCGAAGCGATGGCTGAGCTTTCCGCGGACCTGCGCGCGCGCCTGATCCAGTCCGGCCTAGACCCCGCCTCCGTCGTGCGGGTCATCCAGGCCGGGCTCGGGGAGGACCTTGCTGACGGGCCGGATGTGACTACGGTGGCGACGATCCCGCCGGGAATCTTGGGAACAGCAGACGTTGTGGCGCGTGCCCCCGGTGTCATAGCTGGTCTTTCCGTGGCTGAGGCCGTATTCCAGCTGGTTGGTGCGGGCGATGGGTCCGCCGATAGCGTTCAGCGCACGGCGGCACCCATCGTTCGCTCCGGCCTCCCCTCGGAACCAGGGCCTGGTCTTCCGCTGACCAGCGTGTACAGCATCGACGACGGCGTAATCGTCACAGAAGGCGCGGTCCTCATGACCGTCGAAGGCCCGCTGCAGGCAATCCTCACCGCCGAGCGCACGGCACTGAACCTGCTCGCCCACCTGTCCGGCATCGCCACGCTGACCCGCAGGTGGGTCGACGCCGTATCAGGCACCCGCGCGCGCATCAGGGACACGCGCAAGACGCTGCCAGGGCTCAGGGCTCTGGAGAAGTACGCGGTCCGGTGCGGTGGCGGAGTCAATCATCGGATGTCGCTGTCGGATGCGGCGCTGATCAAAGACAATCATGTCGCCGCGGCCGGTTCCGTCACCGCAGCGCTTGATGCCGTCGGGAAGCTGGCGCCTGACCTGCCGGTCGAGGTCGAGTGCGACACGCTTGAGCAGGTGGACGAGGCGATCGCGGCCGGCGCCGGGCTGATCCTGCTGGACAACTTCAGCGTGCCGGAGCTGAGGCTGGCGGTCGAGCTGAACGCGGGGCGGGCGTGGCTGGAGGCGAGCGGCGGGCTGCGGCTCGAGGACGCCGCGGCCGTCGCTGCGACCGGGGTTGACTACCTCGCGGTGGGGGCGCTGACTCATTCCGCGCCGGTGCTCGATATTGGCCTGGACCTGGTTCGGGCTGGATGGGTGCGGTAGGTACACGATGCTGCTCACGATCGATGTCGGTAACACCAACACCGTGCTCTGCGTCTTCGACGGCGAGGAGGTGGTCGATCACTGGCGGATCGCCACCGATCCGGTCCGGACGGCCGACGAGCTTGCGGTGACGCTCCGCGGCCTGCTGTCGCAGAGCGAGCGAGTCGCCACGGGCGGCCTGGACGGCATCGCGCTCTGCTCGACGGTCCCCTCGGTGCTGCACGAGATGCGCGAGATGCTCGGCCGCTACTACGACGACATTCCCACGCTGATCGTCGAGGCCGGCGTCAAGACCGGCGTGTCGGTGCGGTACGACAACCCGAAGGAGATCGGCACCGACCGGATCATGAACACGGTCGCCGCCGTTCACTTGTACGGCGGCCCCGCCATCGTGGTCGACTTCGGGACGTCGACCAACTTCGACGCGGTCAGCGCCAGGGGCGAGTTCGTCGGCGGCGCGCTCGCCCCGGGGATCGAGATCTCGGTCGACGCGCTGTCCAGGCGGGCGGCCCAGCTGCTCAAGGTGGAGCTGACCAGGCCGAGCCGGGTCATCGGCAAGAACACCGTCGCGGCGCTGCAGTCGGGGATCATCTTCGGCGTCGCCGGCCAGATCGAGGGCATCGTGCGCCGGATGACCGAGGAATTGTCGCCGTCCGACGTCGACGCCGTCACCGTGATAGCGACCGGCGGGCTCGCTCCGCTGGTCATCGACGAGGTCAAGGTCATCGACGCCTACGAGCCCTGGCTGACCCTGATCGGCCTGCGCCTCGTCTGGGAGCGCAACACAGCAGGCTGACAGCGACCGCGGTCGGCAGGTGGCCGGGAATCTGAGTCGCTCCCGGGGTGGCCGCGCCGGTAACCTCGGGCAGATGAGCGACGAAGAGAACGCGGGCGCCGGCGCGCAGGACACGCCGGATCGCGATTCATGGCTGGCCGCCGATGCGTCGGAGCAGATGCGCGTCAGGCTGGCCAAGGCCGAGCGGCTCAGAGCCGCGGGCATCGAGCCCTATCCGGTCGGCTATCCGCGCACGCACACCATCGCCGAGGTCAGGCAGAGCCACGCCGATCTTCCCCCGGACACCTCGACCGGCGAGCGCGTCGGCGTCGCGGGCCGGGTCATGCTCTACCGGACCGGCGGTAAGCTGTGCTTCGCCACGATCAGGGACGCCACCGGCGACATCCAGGTGATGATCTCCCGCGACCGGGTCGGGGAGGAGGCGCTCGCCGCGTGGAAGTCCGACGTGGACCTCGGTGATCACATCGGGGTGACCGGCGAGGTCATCACGTCGCGCAGCGGTGAGCTCTCCGTGCTCGCCGACTCCTTCGCGATCACGGCCAAGTCGCTGCGCCCCTTGCCGGACAAGCACGCCGGCCTGACGGATCCGCAGTCACGGGTGCGAATGCGTTATGTCGATCTGATTGTCAACCCGGAGGCCAGGCGGCTGGCCGAGCTCCGGGCCTCGGTCACCCGGGCCATCCGAGAGGAACTGCACGACCAGGGGTTCATCGAGGCCGAGACCCCGATGCTGCAGACCCTGCACGGCGGCGCCAACGCCCGGCCGTTCGTGACCCACATCAACGCCTACGACATGCCGCTGTACCTGCGGATCGCGCTCGAGCTGTACCTGAAGCGGCTGATGGTCGGCGGCCTGGAGAAGGTCTACGAGCTGGGCAGGAACTTCCGCAACGAGGGCGCGGACGCGACGCACAATCCCGAGTTCACGATGCTGGAGGCGTACGAGGCGTACGGCGACTACACCACGATCGGCAACCTGACCAGGGACCTCATCCTGCGCGCCGCGCGGGAAGGCCTGGGCGGCACGGTCGTGCGGCGGTCCGATGGGTCAGAGCGCGACATCGGCGGGGACTGGCCCTCGATCAGCGTGCACGAGGCAGTCTCGCGGGCGCTCGGTGAGGAGGTGACCGCCGACACGGCCGAAGATCAGCTCCGCAAGCTGGCCGGCCAGGCCGCCATAGCGGTGGAGCCGTCGTGGAACGCTGGCCAGGTACTGCTCGAGCTCTACGAGCACCTGGTCGAGGCGCGGACCGTGCTGCCGACCTTCTATCGCGACTTCCCCGTCGAGGTGTCGCCGCTGACCAGGGCCCACCGGCAGGACCCGAGGCTGGCGGAGAGATGGGATCTGGTCGCGTTCGGTGCCGAGATCGGGACCGGCTACTCCGAGCTCGTCGACCCGGTCGAGCAGCGCGCCAGGCTGAGGGCTCAGTCACTGCTCGCCGCGGGCGGGGACGCCGAGGCCATGCAGCTGGACGAGGATTTCCTGCGCGCGCTCGAGTACGGCATGCCGCCCAGCGGCGGGATGGGCATGGGCATCGACCGGGTGCTGATCATGCTCACCGGCGCCTCGATCAGGGAGACGATCCTGTTCCCGATCGTCCGGCCGAGCTAGGACGAGCCTCAGGCAATCCGCCTTCGGGTATTTCGCCCTCAGGCGATCCGCACGGCGCCGACGTAGGCGCTCCAGAAGACCGGATGGACTCCGACCGGTATGCCGTAGGTGGGAGCGTCCAGCATGAAGCCGTGGCCGACGTAGATCCCCACGTGGCCGATGTCAGGGAAGAAGAAGACCAGGTCCCCGGGCTGCAGCTGGGAACGCGAGACGTGCACGCCCGAGTTCCACAGGTCGCCAGTGTAGTGCGGCAGGCTGATGCCGATCTGGGCATACGCCCAGACGACCAGGCCCGAGCAGTCGAAGGAACTCGGTCCGGCCGCTCCCCATATGTAGGGATCGCCGACCTTCGTCAGCGCCTGCCGCAGCGCCTCGACCCCGACCGAGCGGCCCGCCACCTGGATGTTCGGGTATTTTCCTGTCTGCCGGTAGATCGCGAGCGCCTTGCTGAAGGCCGCGCTGTTGAGCTTGCTCTCGTTGGCCTGGATCGTGGCCACCTTGCCCTGCATTGCCTTGGACAGCTTGGCGGCCCTGGCCTTTTCCTGGACGGCCAGGAGCTTCGCGCGCTGCGCGGCCGCGCGGGCGGCGGTCACCAGGTGGATCTTGTCGCCGTTCTCCTTCTGCAGCTCGCCGAGTATCGAGGCCCGGTTGAGCATCGACTGCGGGTTGCTGCTCTCCAGCAAGGAGACGGCCGGACTGATGCTGTTGCCGCTCATGTAGCCGGCCGCGGCGATCTGCGCGATCGCCGCCTGATCAGCGGCGAGCAGCCGCAGGTCCCGGCGCACGCTCAGCCGGGCGATCCTGACCTGGTCCTTGGCCTCGGTGTACTGGATCCGGAGCGCGTCATACTGCTGGCTCAGATCGTCGATCTGGCGGGAGAGCTTGGCCGCCTCGGCGAGCAGCTGCTTGAGGCCGGGATTCGGGCTGGCGGACACGGCGCCTGCGACCGAGCTCGGCAACGCGAGTCCGATGGCAGCGGCAACGCTGAACGCCGTCGACAGGCGGCGCGCGGACCGACCTGGCCAGGCCGCGCCCGTCCTTGCTCGAGGCCTGGAGTGCCGACCAGCCGGCGAGCGCTCCACGGTGGCGCTCCTTTCCTTGGCTGGCGTCTCCCGCGCTGCGGGACATGCCAGCCGGAACGAGGTATCAGCGATGGACATTAATCCACGGAAGTACACCGTGTACCGCTGATGAGAAAAGTTCCCTCTCGGACACCTCGGGCGTAGCCCGACTTTCGGGCGAATCGTGGTATCTGGTTCTCGCTGTACATCGTGCACTGCCGGTGCCACAAGGTCGGCATTCGCGATGTCTTCGCAGGTCAGAGTGCGTGTCTAAGCGGAGACAAGTAGCTGTGATCTGGCCGTGATGTACCCGTGGGGGCGCCTGGGGCGTCGGTGAAGCAATACGTAGTTGGTCCGTGACTCACTGTTGATGGCGGTTCGGGCGGGCCTCGCCGGGCCGCTGTATGAGCCCGGCTGCATTCGCCGGACGACTCGTGCGTGTTCGGGAAGACCGAATACTGGGAACGCCGCTGCTGAGCATTGTTCGGCATCGCCGTACGATTCGATACGATCGGGGATTAACTCCGGACTCTGCGCGGACGACGACCTCGGGCGGCCGCTGCGGATGAATCGAGGCGCGAACTCTGACCGGGCCGGCGGCCAGGGCCTGCTCAATCAGGTGGAGAATTTGTGCACGCGGCGGCGGCGTTTGCCCGGCGCAGCCGCGCAGCTATTGATAGAGCACGGCCTGGGCACCGAACTGCGCGCGCGGCCGGCAACTTTACGGTACGAGCCGGTGCAGACGTAATTGGCCTCGTGCTCCGGCGACTGCGTATCCGGAGGTCACCGGCGGGATGTTGGTGTGGAATTTACGTGCAGATGATGTGTCGATCACGTGGATATGGCTGTTCACGTGGCTTAGCCGACCGAGGTGGCGCCACGGAACCTGGCGTAAGCTGAATGCTGGTCACCCAGCCGGCGCGGCTGCGTGGCCGTGGCGGTACGGTCAGCGTACCTGAGCCAGATGGCCTGCGCCGGCTGGCATTCGGGAGCCCCGCTCACGCGCGGGCAGGCCGGCGGGCACGACATCGCGGGGCGGCCCGGTCAGGTTCACGGGAAAGAGCTAACGCAGGAGGGGTGATGCTCACCGACCTGGCCGCTTTGACTCCGCCGTTTTTGGTAGCCGCCGCCTTCCTCATCGCGGCCGGGGCTTTCCTGCGGCACGAGATGCGTCGCGCCAAGAATCCGGTATCCGGCGACGATCCGGCCGATTCCTCGCCGGATGCAGCGGCCGGGGTGCCCGAGGATCAGGCTGACCAGCGGTCAGTATCTCGCTCGTTCACAGAGAGCCCAGATGATCGCAGCCCCGACCCCGGCGATTGATTACTGCCTGAATGCGAAGCGTTACTGGTAGTTTTCAACTTGAGCTGACTCCGGACAACTAACTGCGCAACGATTCGATCTACTGCTTAATTGTCAGCGGCGAGTCGCCTAGTATAGGTTAAGCTACTTAAATAGTCTGCAGTAAGGGAAAGGCTAACCAGCATGGCTCAGAAGACAGTGGTGACAGTAGTGTGTGACCTTCCTCACGATGGTGAGGTCGAAGGAACAGAGTCTGTTTCGTTCGCCTTTGATGGCAACGCGTACGAGATCGATCTATGTGGGCCGCACAGCAAGGAACTGCGAGAGAAGATGGGCGCATTCGCCGACCACGCTCGCAGGGCAACAGCTGGTGGCCGGCGGCGCAAGGCCAGGACTGGCCCGGGCCGCGAGCGCAGTTCGGAGATCAGGGAATGGGCGCGGCAGCGCGGGCACAAGGTCAGCGAGCGCGGTCGCATTCCCGGCAACATCATCGCCGAGTACGAGGCCGCTCACTAGCCGAGTTCGGTGTTCAGGCCCAGTTCGGTAGCCACGGGGTTAGTCCGCAGTAGCGCACTGACAGCGCACCGGCGGCGCACCGGCGGCCGGACAACCCCCGCTGGGTCGTGCGTTCCGGTCCGGCAGTCCCTCTCCCGGCCTCTCTGCGCTAGCGCCGATGCAGGGGCGATCCCGAGAGTTCAGCGAAGTGGCTGACGGCATACCATAAACGTGGATATCGGGTGTGCCGTCAGCCGCACTGCGTTCGCTAGTGGCGTACCAGGGAACAGTGTTCCCTCGCCACGGGTTGGATGAGGGTGAACGCCCGTCTGGCGGGGAAGGTCTTCAAGGAGTGCGGTGGGCCGCTAACGTGCATGGTCTGTCGCAGCGAAGCCTTCCCCCGTAAGCGGGCTAGTGCGCGGCAGGGACGGGATCCATGACGGTCACCGTCCCGGTCGCATGGTGAGGGAGCGAACAGAATGTTCGAGAGGTTTACCGACCGGGCGCGGCGGGTTGTGGTCCTGGCTCAAGAAGAGGCCAGGATGCTGAACCACAACTACATCGGTACTGAGCACATCCTGCTCGGGCTCATTCACGAGGGCGAGGGCGTCGCAGCCAAGGCGCTGGAGTCGCTTGGCATCAGCCTGGAGGCCGTGCGCCAGCAGGTCGAGGAGATTATCGGGCAGGGTCAGCAGGCTCCGTCCGGCCATATACCTTTCACGCCGCGGGCCAAGAAGGTGCTCGAGCTGTCGCTGCGTGAGGCACTCCAGCTTGGCCACAACTACATCGGTACTGAGCACATCCTGCTCGGCCTCATCCGTGAGGGCGAGGGCGTCGCTGCCCAGGTGCTCGTCCGGCTGGGCGCGGACCTGAACCGGGTCCGCCAGCAGGTCATCCAGCTGCTCCACGGCTACCAGGGCAAGGAGCCGGCCGCGGCGGGCACGTCAGCGGAGAGCGCCCCGTCGACGTCGCTCGTGCTCGACCAGTTCGGCCGGAACCTGACGGCCGCCGCACGTGAAGGCAAGCTCGATCCGGTGATCGGCCGGGAGAAGGAAGTCGAGCGAGTCATGCAGGTGCTGTCGCGGCGCACCAAGAACAACCCCGTCCTGGTCGGCGAGCCCGGCGTCGGCAAGACGGCCGTTGTCGAGGGGCTGGCCCAGCGCATCGTCAAGGGCGAGGTCCCCGAGACCCTGAAGGACAAGCAGCTGTACACCCTTGACCTGGGCGCGCTCGTTGCCGGCTCGCGGTACCGCGGTGACTTCGAAGAGCGGCTCAAGAAGGTGCTCAAGGAAATCCGCACCCGTGGCGACATCATCTTGTTCATCGACGAGATCCACACGCTGGTCGGGGCCGGAGCGGCCGAGGGCGCGATCGACGCGGCCTCCATCCTCAAGCCGATGCTGGCCCGCGGCGAGCTGCAGACGATCGGCGCGACGACGCTCGACGAGTACCGCAAGCACCTGGAGAAGGACGCCGCGCTCGAGCGCCGGTTCCAGCCGATCCAGGTCGCCGAGCCGACGATCTCGCACACTATCGAGATCCTCAAGGGCCTGCGTGACCGGTACGAGGCGCACCACCGCGTGTCCATCACCGACGACGCGCTCGTGGCCGCCGCTCAGATGGCCGACCGGTATATCAGTGACCGGTTCCTGCCGGACAAGGCGATCGACCTGATCGACGAGGCTGGCTCGCGGATGCGCATCCGCCGCATGACCGCGCCGCCTGACCTGCGCGAGTTCGACGAGAAGATCGCCGACGTGCGCAGGGACAAGGAGTCGGCCATCGACTCGCAGGACTTCGAGAAGGCTGCTGCCCTCCGCGACAAGGAGAAGCAGCTGATCGAGAAGAAGGACGCCCGCGAGAAGGAGTGGAAGGCCGGCGACATGGACGCCGTCGCCGAGGTCA
>DATKQH010000378.1:0-55534 GCA_035532775.1 Streptosporangiaceae bacterium | reverse complement strand
TAGATCAGGTCGCGACCGGACGGGCGGCTCGGTGCTGGCGGGCTGATCGCCGGGAGACAAATCCGGAACGTTGTGCCGTGACCCTCAGCAGATTCGACCTCGATGGTGCCGCCAGTCGCGGCGATGATGCTCTGGGCGGTGGATAGTCCGAGCCCGGTACCCGTTCCGGCCGGCTTGGTGGTGAAGAAGCGCTCGAAGATCTGCGCGCTGATCTCCGGGCTCATGCCGATCCCGGTGTCTCGCACGGTGATCTCGACATAACGCCCCTGGCCCGGCCCCGCATCGGAGCGTTCCAGGTAGCAATCCGCTGGACTCGTGCTGACGGTCAGCGAGCCGCCATCGGGCATAGCGTCGCGAGCATTGACGGCCAGGTTAAGCAGCACCTGCTCCAGCTGACCCCGGTCTGCCAGCACCAGGGGAAGGGCCTTCGGCGACGGCTCGAAGATCAGGTCGGCTGACCCGCTCATACTGACGCTCAGCAGGTCCGTCATCTCGGCAATCAGCGCATTGAGGTCGACCGGTTCTGGCCTGGTCCTGGCCCGGCGGCTGAACCTGAGCAGATCGCGGGTGAGATGGACGGCCCGGCTCGCGGCGCCATGGATCTCGGCGAGAATCCGCTTCAGCTCGGTATCTGGCACCCCGCCGACGTCCTCAGCCATCTCGGCATAGCCCACGATGGCGGCCAGCAGGTTCCCGAAGTCATGGGCAATACCGCTGGTCAGCTGGCCGACCGTCTGCAGCCGCTCAGCCTGCCGCAAACCTGTCTCCAGCGCGCGGCGGTCCGCCTCCGCCCGGACCAGCTCGAAGGTGCGCAGGGCGACGCGTTCCTCCAGTTCGGCGTTGAGCTCTCCGAGCGCTTCCTGCGCGCGCCTGGCCTCTGATACGTCTCGGGCGCTGATGATGAGGCCCCCGTCGCCCGGGGTCACCGCCAGCTCGAACGAGCCAGCGACGCCGTTCTCGTCGAAGGTCGGCACGTCGATCCTCGTCGGCGTGCCGGTCTCGATCGCAGCCACGTACGTATCGAAGATGCCGAGCTCGCCGACGGATGGAAACAGCTCCAGCTGCCCATGCCCGATGATCTCCTGCTCGGACATGTTGTACAGGCGCAGTGCGGCCTGGTTGACGTACCGGTACTCAAGCTCGACGATCCGATCCTGGTCATCACGTACCGGGCTGAGCATGAAAAACGGGTCGAGCAACGCGTCGACCGCCGACCGGAACCGCTTCTCCGACGTCGCCAGGTCCTGCCGCATCCGGTATCGCGCGGTGACGTCACGGAAATTCTGCAGGAACCCGGCACCGAGCCTGATGGCCCGGACATCGAAAATAGCGGTCAGGGTAACCCCGTCGACGACCCGGTTGTACACGTAGTCGTCGAGGACGATCGGCTCGCCGGTCTCCATCAGGTCCAGGTACATCGGCCAGATCTGGCTGCTGGCGGTGGCGGGCGACAGCTCCAGGATCCGTCGGCCGACGATCTCGTCGGCCCGGCGCTGGCCGATCTCGACCGCCGGATTCACGTAGTCAATTACGAAGTCCATGATCCGGTCATCGTCACCGCGGACGGCCGTGGTTATCACGACGATGTCGGGCATCGTCTCCAGCGCCGCGCGAAACCGCGTGTCGCTAATGTCCATCCTCCGCGCTCTCAGAGACGGCAGTTACGGTGGGTATTCTAGCCGTAACGTCTCGTCGTTTCCCTTGAGTGCGATGCAGATTGGCCCGGTCGGTCCGCAGAGCAGATGTTTCGTCCGTGAGCCGGATCACAGCTGGCCCGACGGCCGCGCCGGCCAACGGCGCAGTCACGGCTTACCCGCCTCTGACCTGCCCCGTTGTGCCCGCGTAGGGTGACGACCCATGACGCCTCGCGGTCAGCCGGGCCAGCGACTCAAGGCCGGCGGCGGACGGCATAAGTCTCCGCTCGGCGTGCGGGCCGTGCTCGCGACGGCAGCGCGCGCGGGCCGGCGCCACGGATGGCGGATTCTGGCCGTAGCCGTCGCCGTCTCCCTCGTCACGGCGCTGGCCGACATCGTCGTCAGGCATTTCGTGGACCGGACCAGCCTGCCGGTCGCACTCGCAGCCGACATAAGCGCTTCGAGCTCGACCTTGCTGGGAGCGGTGTTCGTGTCCGGATTCCTGTCCAAGCTCGTCGGCGCGGGCGACGCCGGCCGCGACACTCCGTCGATCAGGGAAATTGCCAGGACCCTGCCGTGGTGGCGGCTGATCGGAGCCGACTTGATGGTGGCGCTGATTGTCCTTGTCGGGGCGATCGCGCTAGTGATCCCGGGACTCGTGGCCGCCAACCTCCTGGCCGTCGTTGGCCCGGTGATCGAGATAGAGGACAAAGCGGTCCTGGCCGCCCTCAGGCGGTCCGCGCACCTGGTCCGCCGGCATTTCTGGACCGTGGCACTGCTGGTCCTGCTGCCGGTGATACTGGCGAGCGACCTTAATACGTTCGCCCCCGAGCCGCTGGGCGTGCGGTCAGTACTGGAGATCCTCGCGGTCCGCGGCCTGGCTGAGGGGCTGGCAGAAGCGGTTATCGGCCTGATCGTGGTGACGCTCTGCCGTCGGCTGATCGCGCTCGACCCCGCGCCGGCCGCAGCGGGCGGGCAGCAGCCGCGCGACCAGGCCGCCGCGGGCTCCGGTGAGGAGCAAACCTGACTTTGCCGAGGCGCGGGCGTTACTAGGATGAGTGGGCGCGGCCAGCTGTCACCCGCCGCACGGCGTACGACGCGAGATGACCTGGAGGTTGGCGGTGCCTGCTCTGCGTTCGCGGACATCTACTCATGGCCGGAACATGGCCGGCGCCCGGGCCCTGTGGCGAGCCACGGGCATGACCGACGACGACTTCGGCAAGCCGATCGTCGCGATCGCCAATAGCTTCACCCAGTTCGTGCCCGGGCACGTGCATCTGCGGGACATGGGGCGGCTGGTCGCCGACGCGGTCGCCGCGGCTGGCGGTGTGGGCCGCGAGTTCAACACGATCGCGGTCGACGACGGCATCGCGATGGGTCATGGCGGGATGCTCTACAGCCTGCCCAGCCGGGAGCTGATCGCCGACTCGGTCGAGTACATGGTGCAGGCCCATCAGGCCGACGCGCTGGTCTGCATCAGCAACTGCGACAAGATCACGCCCGGCATGCTGATCGCCGCGATGCGGCTCAACATCCCCGCCGTGTTCGTCAGCGGCGGGGCGATGGAGGCTGGCAAGGCGGTCGTCACCGACGGCGTCGCTCATACCGGCCTCGACCTGATCGACGCCATGACCGCATCGGCCGACCCGAGTGTCAGCGACGACCAGCTGGCCTCGATCGAGCGCTCGGCGTGCCCGACCTGCGGATCGTGCGCGGGCATGTTCACCGCGAACTCGATGAACTGCCTGACGGAGGCGCTCGGCCTCTCGCTGCCCGGCAACGGCAGCACGCTCGCTACCAGCGCGGTGCGCCGCGATCTGTTCGTCCGCGCCGGGGAGCTGATCGTCGACCTGTGCCGCCGCTGGTACGAGAAGGACGACGACGGCGTCCTGCCGCGCAGCATCGCCAGCGGCGCCGCGTTCAGCAACGCGATGCGCGTCGACATCGCGATGGGCGGGTCGACGAACACGGTGCTGCACCTGCTGGCGGCCGCGCGCGAAGCCGAGGTCGGCTTCGACCTCGCCGCGATCGACGAGCTCAGCCGGATGACGCCGTGCATCTGCAAGGTCGCGCCCAGCTCCAGCTACCACATGGAGGACGTCCACCGGGCCGGCGGCATCCCGGCGATCATGGGCGAGCTGGATCGCGCCGGGCTGCTCGACCGCAGCGTGCACGTCGTTCACGCGGCCGGCCTCGCGGAGTGGCTGGCCGAGTGGGACGTCCGGAGCGGTACCGCCAGCCGGCAGGCCGTCGAGCTGTTCTCCGCCGCCCCCGGCGGCGTGCGCACCACCGAGGCCTTCTCCTCGACAGCCACCTGGGACAGCCTGGACACCGACGCCGCCAGCGGCTGCGTCCGGGCGACCGCTACCCCGTACAGCGCCGACGGGGGGCTCGCGGTACTGCGCGGCAACCTGGCCCCCGACGGAGCGATCGTGAAGACCGCCGGCGTCTCGCCGGACCGGCTGACCTTCCGCGGGCCGGCCCGCGTGTGCGAGAGCCAGGAGGATGCCGTCGAGGCGATCCTCGGCGACCGCATCAAGCCCGGCGACGTCGTGGTGATCCGCTACGAGGGCCCGCGCGGCGGTCCCGGCATGCAGGAGATGCTCTACCCGACCAGCTTCCTCAAGGGCCGCGGCCTCGGGCAGTCCTGCGCCCTGGTTACCGACGGGCGGTTCTCCGGCGGCACCAGCGGCCTGTCGATCGGGCATGTCTCCCCCGAAGCCGCCGCGGGCGGCCTGATCGGGCTGGTCGAGGACGGCGACCTGATCGAGATCGACATCCCGGCACGGTCGATCGCCCTGGCCGTCGACGACGGGGTTCTCGCGCAGCGGCGCGCTGCCCGCGACCGGGCCGGCTGGCAGCCGGAGCACCGCGACCGCCCGGTCAGCCCGGCGCTGCGCGCCTACGCGGCCATGGCACTGTCCGCGGACAAGGGCGCCGCCCGGCACGTCGACTGAGGCCCTCCGCGGCGACGCTGGCCCCGTAAGGTCGGGCGAGGCGGCAGACATCCGGCGCTGGACCACGGCGGCGCTAGCGAGTGACTCGCTGGATGCCGCCGCCAGCCTGGCGAGCCTGCGCTCGATCGGCACGCGGGACTCCAGCGCCGCGGCGCTGCTGTCGCTGGCCTTCGTCTGCGGCGACGTTCAGGCGCGCCGGCGCATTTCTGCCCGACCTTCGGGGCCGGCCTGCTGCACCAGACAGGGACGTTCCCTGCTCACTACTTCCCGGTCGATGACATCCGGCCGGGCTCGCTCGCGGTCGCAGCCGCCGTCCATGCCACGATAGGGAGGATGCACGGCAGCAGCGATGCCTCGTGGGAAGGTCAGGCTTCCGACGCGGCCATCGCCGCGCTTCGCTGGGTGACATCTGCCGGGATAGCGGTCGACGGGGGCATGGCCTGGCGAGAGTACACCGCGCCCGGGACGCCGATCTGCGATGACCTGTACGCGGGCACCGCGGGAGTCCTGGCCGCCCTGGCCGAGGCGCGGCTCAGTGGTATCACCGACTTCGACGACTACGCTCGGGCGGCCGTCAGGAGGCTGCGGAGCGTGGCGTCAGCCAGCGCCGGGTCGTCCGCGACGGCCACGGACCCCGCGCAAGCTGCGTCGGTCCCCAACACCGGCCTGTACACGGGCCTGAGCGGGATGGCGGCGGCCCTGCATATGTGGGCGCTGGTCAGCGGTGACCCCGATGCGCGCGACGGTGCCAGCGCGGTCGTGACGGCGATCTCCGGCATCGCGGCCAGCACCCGGCCGGTCAGCGAGTGGCGGGACATCATCGAAGGCGAGGCCGGCGTCCTGCTCGTGCTGGCCGAACTCGGGGATGCCGGGGACAAGCGCGTCGCATCGGACATCGCCGACCAGCTCGTCTCGCAGGCCCGGTGGATCGACGGCCTCCCCGACTGGTACCCCCGCGCGGACCATCCCGTGTTCCTGCCGAACTTCTCCCATGGACTGGCGGGCATCGGCTACGCGCTGGCCGCCGCGAGCACGGCACTGGGGCGCCCCGACCTGCTCGAGGTGGCGCTGCTGGCGGGGCAGCGGCTGGTCGGGCTCGGGTCCCGGCCGGACGGGGCGATCGCCGTACCGCACAGCATCCCGCTGGCCGACCCGGACGTGCCGGTGTGCTTCGGCTGGTGCCACGGGCCGGCGGGAACGCTGCGGCTGTTTCAGCTGCTCGATCAGCAGCAGCCGGGGCGCGCCTGGGCCGGCTACGCCGAGGCCTGCCGCCGTGCCATCCGGTCAAGCGGCCTGCCCGCCCGCCTGTACCCGGGTTTCTGGGACAACCTCGGCCAGTGCTGCGGAACGGCCGGCGTCGGCGAGATGGCACTGGACCGTTACCAGGAGACCGGCGATGCCGACTGGCTCGGGTGGGCGGTCACCCTGGCCCAGGACGTGCTGAACCGGCGTATCGCCGATGAATCCGGCGTCCGCTGGTCGCATACCGAGCATCGGCTTGACCCGCCGGACCTCGAGCCCGACGCGGGATGGATGCAAGGGGCTGCCGGGATAGCGAGCTGGCTGCTGCGCCTCGCACGCGTCGGCGAGGAAGGCGTCGGCGCCACGAAGCTCTGGTGGCCAGATCATCCGGTTAGTGCCTGATTTACCCAATCAGCAGCTACTTTGAGTAACGGTATTGTTGCTTGATGAGAACTATTCAGTGTCGGGATTTGGTAGGCCGTGACGCTGAGCTCGAGTTCCTGACCACATCGCTTGACCGGGCGGACCACGACGGGGGCCTGATCTTCCTGGCCGGCGAGGCCGGCGTCGGGAAGTCCCGGATGGCCAGGGAGCTGGCGTCGATCGCGTCGGCCCGGAACTTCACCGTCGCGGCCGGCCGGGCGGTGCAGGCCTCGTCTCCGGTGCCGCTCAGGCCCATTGTCGAGGCCCTGACCGGGGTCGAGCGCACGACGGGGATGCCCGATGTCCCCGCGCTGGCCGAGTACCGGCCGGCGCTCGCCTCGATGCTGCCTGACTGGGGCCAGGAGGGGCAGCGCGCGGCTGAGATCTCGCCGCTCATCCTGGGCGAGGCGCTGCTCCGCCTGCTCACCTGCGTGGGCGGCAAGGGCACGCTGCTGGTGCTGGAGGACCTGCATTTCGCCGACCCGGAAACCCTGGCGATCGTGGAGTACCTGGCTGACAACCTCGCCGGCGAGCCCGTGCTGTGCGTGGCGACGCTGCGCGACAGCGCACCGTCCGCGGCTCTGGACATGGTCAGGTCGGTGCACGCCCGCCGGGCCGCGACCGTCGTCACCGTAGGCCGGCTATCCCCCGCCGAGGTCAGGCGGATGGTTGCCGACTGCCTGGACCAAGAGAACGTGCACTGTCAGGTCGTGCAGCGGCTGCTCACCGACTGCGACGGGCTGCCATTCGCCGTCGAGGAGATGCTCGCGTCCGCGATCTCCTCCGGTGAGCTGGTCTTCGGCGACGAGGGCTGGCGGGCGAACGAGGAGGTGACCACCGGCGTCCCGACGTCTATCGCCGAGTCGGTACGGCACCGGCTGGCCGGACTCGGCCCGCAGGAAGCCGAGGTGGTGGTCGCCGCCGCGGTGCTGGGACGGCAGTTCGACTGGACGCTGATTCCCGCCATGGTCGACGCGACCGAGGCCGAGGTGCTCGCCGCACTGCAGCGCGCCTGCGAGGCGCAGCTGATCGAACCGCCCTGCCCTAGTCAGGTGGTCTTCCGGTTCCGGCACTCGCTGACCAGGGACGCGATCGTGTCGGATCTGCTTCCCCCGCTGCTGGCCAGGCATGCGGCCGCGGCGGCGGCGGCGATCCAGGCGGCGCACCCGGGCCTGCCCGGTGCGTTGTGCGAGCTGGCGGCCGAACTGCACGAGATGGCCGGACAGCGGGTGCAGGCCGCGGCCCTGCTGCTAGAGGCCGGCCGCCGGTCCCTGCAGCGAGGAGCGCTGACCAGCGCGGCCGCCTCGTTGGCCAGGGGCAGGCAGGAACTCGAGCAGGCGCCGGCAGCCGAACCGCGGATGCTGGCCGACATCGACGACACGCTCTCCACCGTCCACATGCAGGCCGGCGACTCCGACCAGGTCGTCCAGACCACCGACCGGCTCATCGCGGAACTCGACGCGGTTGGCGCCCCGCCGGCCCGGAAGGCTGAGGTGCACCTCAGGGCCGCCCGCTCGCTGTCCGAATGCGACCAGGTGGCGATGGCGGAGCAGCAGGCCGCCAAGGCGCGCGCACTGGCGGAAGGGACGCCGGACCCGCGGCTCGGCGGCTGGGCCGACGCGGTAGCGGCCCGCTGCGCGATCGACGCGGGGAAGCCTGACCGCGCGCTCGCGCTCGCGCAGAGCGCCCTGGCCAGCGCCGAGGCAGCCGGGCTGTCCGGCTCCGCCGCCGAGATCGCGTGCGAGGCACTGGAAGTCATCGGACGCCGCGAGCGGATCTGTGACACGGCCGCGGCCAGGGCCGCGTTCGAACGCGCCTACCAGATCTCATCGCGGCGCGGGCTGCCCGTCCGGCGCATCCGCGCCATGCACGAGCTCGGCACGATCGAGATGCTTGAGGAGTCAGGATCACGCCGGCTCTGCGAGGCAAAGCGCCTGGCGGTGGAGTGCGGCGCCGTCTCCACCGCAGCCGTGCTCGACCTGCAGCTCGCCAACGCCTGGAGCCTGGGCAGCGATCTGGACCGCGCGCTCGACGCCGCGCAGCGCAGCCAGCAGGCGGCCGCGCGGCTGCAGATGCACCGAGTGGAGGCCATGGCCGTGGCGGCCCAGGCCTGCATCGTCGCGACGCGCGGCGAGCGCGAGCACACCGAGTCCCTGGCCGAGCAAGCCGAGCAGCTCGCTCCGGGAGATCCGTCCGTCCTGATGACGACCAGGGGCGACGCTCGCGTCACCGCCGCGATCGTCAGCAACGACATGCCGGAAGCGCTGGCAGCGAGCGCGGCGGCCGTCGAGCGCGTACGGGACGAGCGGCTCACCGCACCGGCCATGGGCTGGGGGTACTGGCCGCTGCTGCAGGCCGTGGCCGGCCACGGCGGCCGCGAGGCGCTCAGGGAGGCCAGGGAAGCCGGCGCTGAGGTCGCCTGCTGGAACCGCGGCTGCCTCGCCTACGCCGAGGCGGTACTCGCGGGTGAGGACGGGCAGGCTGAGCGCGCCGGCGAGCTTGCCGAGCAGGGCAGAAGGCAGTTCGCCCAGTGCGCGCCGTGGTGGAACCACATCATGCACCGGCTAGTCGCCACCGCCGCGTTCCGCGATGGCTGGGGCGAGCCAGCAGCCTGGCTCACGGAAGCGATCGAAGACCTCGATGACAACGGCTTCTATCGCCTGGCGTCAGCCTGCCGCGGCATCCTCCGCCAGGCCGGCCAGCGAGTGCCCCGCTGCGGACGGGGCAACGCCCACGTGCCGGGGGAGTTGCGCAAGCTCGGCGTCACCAGCCGCGAGATGGATGTCTTCCTGCTCGTCGGGGACGGCCAGTCCAGCGCCGAGATCGCCGCGCAACTGTTCATTTCCCCGAAGACCGTGGAGACCCACGTCGCGAGCCTGATCGCCAAGCTTGGCCTGAGCCGCCGCCGCGAGCTCGTGGCCTACGCTGCTCGGGCTTCGCTGCCGGCCTGACCTGGGGCACCCGGCCCGCGGCCGGCGGCCGGCGGCCGGATGTGCCGGGAAGGATCCCAAGCATCTCCACGATTTCCTGGTAGGCCGCCCCATCCCGGGTAAGGGACTCGGGTACGTCCCGGGGCGGACTCCTCCGGGCGCCGGGCGCCGGCCGGGAAACGGGGTATCTCGGATGGGCAGTGACTACTACACCGGCACTCGTCGAGAAGGACGCGGCGCTGGCCCGGCGGTTCCAGCCCGTCCTGGTCCCCGAGCCGACGGTCGATGACGCGCTCGCGATCCTGCGCAGGCTGCGCGACCGGTACGAGGCGCACCATCAGGTTCGCTACGCCGACGAGGCGCTACTGGCCGCGGTTGAGCTGTCGGACCGTTACATCAGCGACCGCTTCCTGCCGGACAGGGCGATCGACCTCATCGACCAGGCCGGCGCGCGGGTCCGGCTGCGGACCAAGACTCCCGGCAATGACCTGCGCGAACTGCAGCGGCGGGCCGACGACCTGCATCGGGACAAGGACCAGGCGATCGCCAGCGAGCAGTACGAGCGGGCCTCGCAGCTGCGCGACGAGATCGGCGACCTCCGGCGGCGGATCGAGGAACTCGAAGGTGACGAGTCTGTCGTGCCGGAGGTCACCGTCAACGACGTCGCCGAGGTCGTGTCCCGCGCCACCGGCGTCCCGGTCCAGCAGCTCACCGAGGAGGAGGAAGACGCCGGGCAGCTCACCGAGGCGGTCCGGCGGCGGCCCTACTCGGTCGTCCTGCTGGACGAGATCGAGAAGGCGCACCCTGACGTCTTCAACATCCTGCTCCAGGTACTCGACGACGGCCGGCTCACCGACGCGCAGGGCAGGACCGCGGACTTCAAGAACACGGTCATGATCATGACCAGCAACCTGGGCTCGGACCTCATCACCCGCGGCACCGGCACGCTCGGCTTCACCGGGAGCGCGGTGGACTCCGCTGACAGCCGTCAGGCCAGCCTGCGGGACCAGCTCATGCGGCGGCTGCGGGAGTCGTTCAGGCCCGAGTTCCTGAACCGGATCGACGAGATCATCATCTTCCAGCAGCTCGACCAGGCCGAGCTGCGGCAGATCACCGAGCTCATGCTCGAGGAGACCCGCCGCCGGCCGCATGCTCAGGGACTGACCCTGGAGTTCACCCCGGCCGCCGTGGACTGGATCGCCGAGCACGGCCACCAGCCCGAATTCGGCGCCCGGCCGATGCGGCGGGTCATCCAGCGCGAGGTCGACAACCAGCTGTCACGGCGTCAGGGTCGACGTCCGGGACGGCCACCTGATCTTCGACAGCCTGGTCAGCGCGGCCAGGCCCGGTGCGTGAGGTACTGGCGGCTGAGGAGGGGCGATGAAGGCGATCATGGTGAGCGAGTTCGGCGGACCTGAGGTGCTCCGGGTCGGCGAGACGGCGATACCAGAGCCCGGGCCTGAGGAGCTTCTGGTCCGGGTGCTGGCGGCGGGGGTGGGTCCATGGGATGCATCGCTGCGCCGCAGCGGCTGGAGCGGGGAGCTCCCCTATATTCCGGGCGCCGAGTTCGCTGGCGTCGTCGTGGGTAATACCGGCGCCTTCGCCTCCTTTGATGACGGCTCTCCTGTCTACGGCTATCCGGGCCTGACCGGCTGCTACGCCGAGTACGTGACGTGCCCGGTGGAGCAGCTCGCGCCGATCCCGGCCGGGCTGTCCGTCGTGGACGCGGCAGCGGTGCCGGTGGACGGCCTGACCGCCGAGCAGGGCCTCACCGATGTGCTCGGGGTAGGCCACGGCGACCAGGTCCTGATCACGGCGGGCGCCGGCGGCCTCGGGCACTTCGCCGTGCAGATCGCGCGGGCGCTCGGGGCGACGGTCGTCGCCACCGCGAGCCCGCACCACCACGAGTTCGTGCATCAGCTCGGCGCGTCCGTGGTCGTCGACCATACCCGGCCCGACTGGCCCGACCAGGTCCGTGAGGTGACGGACGGCGGCGCCCAGTACGTGCTGGCCTGCGCGGCACCGACGCTCGAAGGCGCGGCCAGGGCTGCCAGCGATAGCGCGGTCATCACCACGCCCGTCCACGCCGATCTTCCCGAAGACGGGCGGGTCCGGTGGCAGCGCTATGACGGCAAGCCGCTCGGCAGCCGCCTGATCAAGATGGGCCCCTGGTTCGACGACGGGACGCTGTCGGTCTCCGTGCAGGCCAGGAACTACGTGGACGACGCCGCGGAGGCGCACCGCAAGCTGGAGGAGGGACACACCAGGGGCAAGCTCGTCCTGATCGTGGACACCGACCTCGCCGCCGAGCTGGGGGTCTGACCGGCCAGTGCGCCGACGTCGTGCACGTCACTGGCGGAGACGTGCTTTCAGGCCACCGGTACGCGCGCCCGGGAGGCGGCAGGGCTGCGCATCTGCATCAGGGATACGCCCAGCCCGTAGGTCACGAACTGATCCTCGGGGACGATCTCAAGGATGCAGCTTGAGGCCTGCCGTTCGGCCGGCAGCAGGGCGGCCAGCTGCTTCGGTACCGGGCGGTCGGCCAGTGGGCCGGGCGGATGGATGGTCGCGGCGCCATGGAAGCTGACACAGGCCGGCGGAATGGGGAGCAGCAACGACAGCAGGCCGCCCCGCCGAACCGGCACGGTCACCGCCACCCGCCCGGTGCCCGCGATATGCCTGGCCTTCCAGCTGTCGGCGGCGACAGCCACGTACAGCCGCCGCCCGGCGGTCGCGTATACCACACCGCTCGACCGCGGCTCCCCGCCCGGGGTCACGTAGCTCACCACCGCGAACGTCGCGCCGGCGAGCGCGCGCCAGACCTGCTCGGTGGTCAGCCGAGCCACGACCGCTTCCGGGCTGCTCGCAGCCCCCTGGCTCGCGGCACGCTCGCCGGCTCTGCCCGCTCGTGCTTCATCATGCTGGCTTGCTGTCGTCACGGCGCTGCCTCCTTACGGGACTGTCCGACTCTGATCAGCCTGCCGCCGTCAGCGGCAGGGAGCCAGAGCCAGAGGTCCCGTCCGCGCCAGTCGAACGGACTAGGGCCGGCCTTCAGGAGCCAGCGGGCACCGCTACGGCCCGGCACGCGGCGAGCCAGGAAAGTTGGTATGGTAACCGGTATGGCCTCGAGGAAAGTTACCATCACGCTCGGCGAGGACCAGCTCGACAGGATCCGGTCCCTGGTTCAGGCGCAGACAGCGCCGAGCGTGTCGGGCTTCATCCAGCATGCCGTCAGCGTGGCTCTCGATGACGTCGCCGGGTGGGGCGCGATGCTGGCCGACGCGCTGCGGGACACCGGCGGAGAGCTCTCCGATGAGGAGCGCGCCTGGGCTGACGACGTACTCGGCGTCGAATCGAGCCCGGGCCGGTCGGCTGCCTGATGCCGGGCGTCACCATGGACGCAGGCGGGCTGATCGGCCTGGATCGTGACGACCGTCGCGTGGTCGTCCTGCTAGCCCGCGCCCGTGAAACGGGAACCCGGGTCACGGTGCCTGGGACCGCGCTAGCCCAGGCCATCCGGCGACCCGGCCGGCAGGTCCGCCTCGCCCGGCTGATCCGCCAGCCGACGACCGATGTCGTTGCCCTGGATCGCGTGGACGCGACGAACGTTGGCAGGCTTCTGGCGGCGAGCGGAACCTCGGATCTCGCCGACGCCCACGTCGTCATCTGTGCGCGCCGCACCGGCCAGCCAGTAGTCACTTCCGACCCCGGCGATCTGCGCCGTCTCGACCCCGAGCTTCGCCTGATCACGCTGTGATGATGCCGTCGCGGCCGTCGCCACGGCTGAAACCGGCGGCCGCGGGTAAATCAGTTGCGCGGCATCAGCGGCACCTGAGGTACTGCCCGCCGTGAAGGACTTCGACCCGATGCAAGCTTCGGACCAGAAACCGCGGCTGCCTACGATGATTCCCTCCGCGGTGACGAGGCCGAGACCGTTGCCTGCCTGGAACGGCTGGCCGCCTGGCAGCAGCTTCAGGATCCAGGTTCCCGATCCTCCTCGTCGGCCAGCTCCGGGTCCACCCCGCCTTCCCTGTGCCGCTCCTGCTCGCGCATCACCTTGCGGATCAGCGCCGCCTCGCGGGCATCTTCCTGCTGGTCAGGCTCTCCGCCCTGCTCGTCGCCTGAACTGCCCGGTGCCGGTTCTCCTGCCGGTTCTCGGTCACTCATCGTCAGATCCTCCGGTTATCGCGTTACGCGTAACATAGGGCAATGGTGGATACGAGGCAGTGCGAACAGTGCGGAAGTCCGTTCACGCCGCGCCGTGAGCACGCCCGGTTCTGCTCCGCCCGGTGCCGGGTCGCGTGGAACCGCGCGAACATGAGCGATCCGGCGGACGAGCTGAGCCCGCTGAGGTGGTGTATCGGCGCGATGAACGACATCACCGGCCGGCTGCCCAGCATCAGGGCGTCGGACCAGGTCCGGGCGTTCACCGCCATCGCCGAGGCCGTGTGGTGGGTCACGATCGTCGACGCCACCTTGCTGCGGCACCATCACAAGGCCTACGACCGCGTGATGGCGGACCAGCCTCCCGCCGAGCGCACGCTGGTCGAAGACACCCTCGCCGGACTGCGCTTCGTCCGGAACCGGATGGGACAGGACGCGGACCTGGCGGACTTCGTCCGCCCGGAGGCGAGCAACGGTTCCGGCGATAACCGGCTGACGGGCTGGAGATGGCGGTCACTGCCGGCACCGGTCCTCGCGCCGCTCACGCCGCGCGGACAGGTATGGGAAATGGCGCGGTACGAGGCCTACCAGGAGCGGCTGGCGGATCAGAGCATCGCGGACACCTTCGGCCGCGCGGCCGCGTTCCTCAACCTGACGGCCGCGCGGGCAGCTCTGATCACGGCACCCGCCGGGCGGTGACCAGGCAGATCGAGCACGCCGCCTGTTGACGGCACTCCTGGGCGAGGTCACACGCGGGAAAACGAGTCAGTCCAGTTTGATGACGCGCGAACGCTTCCCCGATTTCGACGTAGTGTTCAGCGACGAACGAAGGGATGCGCAGGTCGAGGAGACCGGGGCCGACTTCCTGAAGATCATTGACGACACCGGCGTCGGCGGCCGGTCGATGGGCGGCAACATGGCCGACGCGTCCGTTCTCGCCGACAGGCGCGTGCGCGCGGCCGCCCCAGTCGTGGGCTCGCCGGAATGGACCGCGCCGCGAGCGAACAGCCCGCACCGCCACCCGGACCGGTTCTTCATCTCGAGGATCCGGGAGCGCTGCTGGGGGTCAACGCGGAGCACATGGCTGAGTTCTTTCAGCTCCTCGATTCGCAGCCCGGTGGCTCTCGCTTCACACTGCTCGCGGGCACGCCTTGCGACTGCGCGGACCAGCGCCGCACGGTCGCCCTGCTGCGGACGCGGTTCGCTCGCGCCGGTACCGCGAACGGAAGAAGGCGGAGGCTTTTCAGCCTCAGAATGCCGTGACGGTAGATGGTGGTTTTCAGCGTCAGAATGCCGTGACGGGGCGCGCCTTTCAGCCTCATGATGATGTGACTTTCAGCCTCACGTCACGTGACGAAGCCGCAGATCAGGGGCCACTTTGTACTGAAGAGGACCGTGAAGAGGGGTAAGTAGTTCCGCAGGCTCAAAACGATCTTGACGGCGAGAACCGCAAGCCGGCTCGTTTCGTGCCTGATCGTGATCGGCGGCCTGGTGAATGTCCTCTGTGCGACGACGATCACGACTCCTGCCTGTTCGCGCCTGGCTCGCTGTACTGCGTCCGATCCGGCTGTGCGAATCCGCATCATCGGCGGCCGCTCGATGATCCGGATATCTGGCCTGACCCGGTCTCGGTCCGGCTCGAGGCTCGGCTTCTGAACGGCCTGCGCCGTCTAGCGACCGAACGGGGTGTGAGTATTAGCGACCTGCTCCGCGAGGCAGCCTTGAGTCTCGTCAACGAGCCGCCGCCCAGCAGAATCCGCATGACGCTGAAGCAATCGGATGCTCCTCAGTCCATAGTCGCCAGCTTCACCACAGGTAGTCAGGAGGCGACTTCTGGGCCGCGGGCAACCACCGAGCTTGCGGGTGGTGGTGGTGGTCATATTGTCCTCCTTGGTCATGATCGCGGCGTTGATCCCGCTCGCTAGGCGGGAGCGGGCTAGGCGGCAGCGCCCTGGGCTGGCGGTGCTGGCGGTGCTGGCCAGCCCGGGGCGCTGCCCTATCCGATCCGGTAGGCGGGGTCACCGGAAATCCCCTCCGCTTCCGGTGATCCCCCCGCCTGGGTATGCGAGGCGGAACGCCATCGGATCGGGCGCCGGCCCGACCGTGCTCCGCCTCGACCAGCCATGCCGCGCCTATCGGGCCGCGGGGCCGCACTCCTGCAGTAATCGAGCCGCTGGCATGGTCACTCCCGGGGGGTGAAGATCTATCGACGCGGAATCTTGCGCCGCCAGTCCCGACGTTGGGTTGGGGCGCATATATGACGCGCGACACGCCCGATCAGATGACGAATTTGTGATTCGGGTTTTCGCATCGCGCACCGCCGCTTGCTGTCGGTTATTCCGGGCAGGGGCACATTCGGGCCGCGGCAGGGGTGCCGTCGCTCGGGTACGGGAGGAAATCATGGCTATTGCGACAATCAACCCCGCCACCGGGGAGACCGTGAAGACCTTCGACGAGATGAGCGAGGAAGCCGTCGAGCAGCGCCTGGCCGCCGCCGCGGCGGCGCACGCCAGTTACCGGCTGACCGACTTCGAGGCCAGGGCCGGGCGGATGCGGCGGGCGGCCGGCATCCTCGACGACGAGCAAGACCAGATCGCCGCGATGATGACGACCGAGATGGGCAAGACACTGGCCGCCGCCAGGCAGGAGGTCGCCAAGTGCGCCGCCGCCTGCCGCCACTACGCCGACCACGCCGCCGAGTTCCTGGCCGACGAGCCGGGCGACGCCAGGACCGTGGGAGCCAGCCGCGCCTACGTCACATACCAGCCGCTCGGGCCGGTCCTGGCGATCATGCCGTGGAACTTCCCGCTCTGGCAGGCCATGCGCTTCGCCGCCCCTGCCCTGATGGCCGGCAACGTCGGGCTGCTCAAGCACGCCTCGAACGTGCCGCAGACCGCGCTGTTCCTGCAGGACCTGTTCGCCAGGGCCGGGTTCCCTGACGGTACCTTCCAGACCCTGCTCGTCGGCTCCGCGCGGGTCGAACCCATCCTGCGCGACGAGCGGGTGGCGGCGGCCACGCTCACCGGCTCGGGACCGGCCGGGCAGTCGGTAGCGTCCATCGCCGCCAGCGTGATCAAGAAGGTGGTACTCGAGCTAGGCGGCAGCGATCCGTTCATCGTCATGCCCTCGGCCGACTTGCTGGCGGCCGCGCAGGTGGCGGCCTTCGCCCGCTGCCTCAACAACGGGCAGTCCTGCATCGCGGCCAAGCGCTTCATCGCGCACGACGGGATCTACGACGAGTTCGAGCGCCTGTTCGTCGAGCAGATGGCCGCCAAGAAGATCGGGGACCCGATGCTCGACAGCACCGATGTCGGCCCGCTCGCCTCCGAGCAGCAGCGCGACGACGTCGAGAAGCTCGTCGCGGACGCGGTGGCCAAGGGGGCGAGGGTGCTGTGCGGTGCCGCGGCGCCCGACAGCCCGGGGTACTACTACCCGCCGACCGTGCTGACCGGCATCACGCCCGACATGCGCATCCACCGCGAGGAGGTCTTCGGCCCGGTAGCCACCCTCTACCGGGTCGCCGACATCGACGAGGCAACCGATCTGGCCAACGGCACGGAGTTCGGGCTCGGAGCGAGCGCCTGGACCAACGACAGCGCCGAACGGGACCACTTCATCAGGGAACTCGCAGCCGGGATGGTCTTCGTCAACGGCAACGTCACGTCCTACCCGCAGCTGCCGTTCGGGGGCGTCAAGAACTCCGGTCATGGGCGGGAGCTCTCGTACCACGGCATCCGAGAGTTCTGCAACATCAAGACCGTCTGGCTCGGCTAAGCAGTGCCTGGCTGCGTGCGGTCGTAGCGGGCGCGGGCCCACAGGTAGCCGGCGACGGCGATGCCGGCGCACCACGCGACCGCGAGGATCGCGCTGTGCCCGATCGGGCCGCCGGTCAGCAGGCCGCGCAGGGTCTCGATCACCGGCGTGAACGGCTGGTTCTCGGCGAACCAGCGGATCCCGGCCGGCATGGAGCCGACCGGCACGAAGGCGCTGCTGACGAACGGCAGCACCACGACGATGAGCGACATGCTGTTCGCGCCCGCCGGCGTCTTGGCCACCAGGCCGAAGGCGACGGTCAGCCAGGTGAGGGCCACGGTCAGCAGCGCGAACAGGCCGGTCGCCGCGACCCAGCCGAGCGGCGTGGCGGTCGGCCGGAACCCGAGCGCGAACGCCACGGCGACGACCAGCGCGCCGCTGATCATGGTGCGGATTCCGCTGCCGATGACCTGACCGGTCAGCACGGAGGTCCGGGTAATGGCCATGGTGCGGAACCGGGCGATGATGCCCTCGGTCATATCGGTGGACACGTTCACCGCGGTCGTCTCGGCGCTGGCGCACGCGGTCATCAGGATGATCCCCGGCGTGAGGTAGTCGATGTAGGTCGCGCCGCTGGAGATGGCGGTCCCCAGGCCGGCCCGGAGCGAGTTCCCGAATACGCCGCCGAACAGCAGCAGGAAGAGAACCGGGACCATGATGCTGCTGGCGCTCATCATCGGGAAGCGCAGGGCGTGCCGGAGGTCACGGCGCATCATGGTGGCCGAGTCGCGGAACGAGTAAGCGAGGGTGCTCATCAGAGGTGGTCCTGTCCGTCTCGGGGGCTGGCAGTGAGGGCGAAGAAGACGTCGTCGAGGTCGGGCGTGTGCAGCGTGACGCGCTCGGCGTGAAGGGCGTGCTGGTCGAGCCGCGCGAGCAAGGTCAGCAGGGAGCGCGGACTGTCGTCGGTCGGGACGCGGAGCGTGAGCGTGCCGTCGTCGCGTGCCGCCTCCCGCAGGGCCCTGGCGGCGCTGTCCAGGTCGGCCAGATCGCGGAAGTGCAGCTCGGCGTGACCGCCGGGGATGCGGCGCTTGAGCTCGCCGGGTGTTCCCTCGGCGACCAGGTGACCGTGGTCCAGGACGGCGATGCGGTCGGCGAGCTGGTCGGCTTCCTCAAGGTACTGGGTGGTGAGCAGGATGGTGATACCGGCGGCGACGAGCTCGCGGATGATCTGCCACATGTCGCGGCGGCTGCGCGGGTCCAGGCCGGTCGTGGGCTCGTCGAGGAAGATGATCCGCGGGCTGCCGATGAGCGTCATGGCCAGGTCCAGCCGGCGCCGCATGCCGCCCGAGTAAGTCGCTGCCATCTGCCTGGCCGATCCGATCAGGTCGAACCGGTCGAGCAGCTCGCTGGCCCGGCGCCGGCCATCCTGCCGGTCCAGGTGATGCAGGTCCGCCATCAGCCGCAGGTTCTCCTCGCCGGTGAGCAGGTTGTCGACGGCCGAGAACTGGCCGGTGACGCCGATCGCCGCCCGGACCGCCTCCGGCTCGCGGGCGACATCGAAGCCAGCGACCTCAGCCTCGCCGCCGTCGGCCCGCAGCAGGGTCGACAGGATCTGCACGGTGGTCGTCTTGCCCGCGCCATTGGGGCCGAGCAGCGCGAACACCGTGCCCTCGCTGATGTCCAGGTCGATGCCGTCGAGGACCACCTTGTCGCCGAACGACTTGCGCAGGCCGGTGACCCGCAGCGCGGACCGGAGCGTCGTGACGGTCATGCCGTGTCCTTCCTGGTGCTGGTTGCGGTGGAGCGGGCGACGGTGATGTCGCCGAACGAGGTGTAAGCGCGAACTTCGGCGGCCTCCTGGCCGGGCTGCGGACGATCGGCAGGGTCGAGACCGTTCTGGACGGCACCGAAGCGCGTGTGCAGGTCCAGCCAGGCGGCGATGCCGTCGCCGATGCCCACGTCGATCGCACCGAAGGCCGTCTCGGCGACAACGGCTCCGCCTGCCACCTCGCGCAGGCGGATGTCGCCCTTGGCGGTCTTGGCCGCGACCGCCGCCCGGGACGTGCCGATCATGATGTTGCCGCTGGCCGCTCGCAGCCGTGCGTCCCCGGTGACGCTGCCCAGCGACGTGTCGCCGCTGGAGTTCTTGATGACCGCGGTGCCATCGACGGCGCCGATCCACACCGCGCCGGTTCCCGTCGTGACCTCGGCGTGGTCGACGGCACGCTCCAGCCAGATGTCGCCGGCGCCGGTGCGGACGCTCACGGGCGCGGCCTGATCGAGGCTGATGTCACCGGTCCCGGTCTTGTACCGGCACTCGCCCAGGCGGCCGGTGCAGCGCAGCGAGGCAACCCCGGCCTCACCCGCGACATGCGAGCCCGCGGGCAGGTCGATCTGCACGTCGATCGACTCGCCGCCGCCGCGCGGCATGTACTGCTTCCATCCCCTCGGCGCCCTGATCACCAGTCGGCCGCCGGCGTACTCGACGCGGGTCTGCTCGGCTGCGGTCACGTCGGACTCGTTGGCAGGATCGCTCGGGCGCACCTCGACGACGGTGTCCGTGCGGTCGCTGGCCGCGATCCGAATGTCACCGACGCCGATCTCGATGCTGACGGAGATGGGTTCAGGGGTGTCGAACACAGGCATGGCGTCTCCTAGGAGCCGGCGGGCGCTCCCGCCGATGAGTGTCGTAGCACGAGATGTCGGGCGGACGGGTCGCCCTAGCGGACCCAGCCCCTGTAGCGCTGAGCACCCGAAGCGGCGCGCCGTCCGCGTCCGCGGCCTGGATCTGCTCGCTCGAGCGCGGTGGCGGCTGCCCGCACGAGCCAGGCGTTGACGGAAACTCCGTCCCGGCTGGCCGCGCCGTCGACCCTGGCTTTGAGGTGATCGGGCATGCGCAGGTTGATCCGCGACATTGCGCCGTCGTCGCGGTCGGCGGTATCGGGGGGCGTCATGACGCTCGGCCAGCCGTCCGGCGCCTCGTCCGCGTCATCGTCCTGGCCGCCTGACGGCGGGCCGGCCGGCGGCGGCGTCACGACGAACTCGGGATCGCGCCCGCGCAGGCGCAGCTCGACCGAGCCCGGCGCCAGCTCGCAGGTGATCTCCTCTGCCGCCACCGCCAGCACGTCCTGCAGCGTGAGCCGAACCGCCGCCTCGAGCGGCGCGAAGAGGCGACCGGCCAGCACGCGGGCCTCCTCGCCTCCCGCCTCGGCGGCGACCGCGAGCTGACGCTGGATGTTCTCTATATACGGCCGCAAGTCCATGGCACCACTATGGCACCACAATAGTGCCATGTCAACGCGGATCTGTGCCCAGGCCGGGCCAGCCCGCGTGCCAGTGTTATGCCAAACAGGCCGGGCTGCCTTCTTCCTCGCCTGCTCGAGCTGGCGCCCGCACCTGCGGGTACATGACCCCACCGCTACCCCAGGGCACGCGGGTAAACAACGCGCCCGACTGGTGACGTTAACCGCGATCAGCTGGCTGCCGTGATCCGCTAGCCGCGCCGCTGCACGTCCGTGCGCGTGATGGCCAGGTAGCCGACTCCGATAACGATCAGGGCGGTGAGGGCGGAGCTCACCCTCCCGTCGCCTAGGCCCAGGCCGCCCAGGATCTTCGGCTTGCCCAGCCAGTCGGCGACGGACGCGCCGAGCGGGCGGGTGAGCACGTAAGCGCACCAGAAGGACAGGATCGGATTCCACCGCAGCCACCGGTAGCCGAACGCGGGAATCAGGATCAGGCCTGCGAACAGCACCGCCGAGCGCAGATAGCCAAGCTGCAGGGTCACCGCCGTCAGGTCCCCCACGGCTGTCCCCATCGCGAACGTCGCCACGACCGCCGCCCAGTAGAAGAGCTCCCGGCGCGTCGTGTCGATGGTGTGGATCGACAGGGTTCGCTCCGTCCACTGCCAGGTCACGAACACCGCGGCGAGAGTCACCCCGTACAGCGCCGACGAGACGAAGTAGGGCACGCCGAAGCCGACATGAAGGACGTCGGCGGCCATCGTGCCGAACACGCCGACCATCACGACCGCCAGCCAGTACGCCCAGGCGAGGTAGCGACGCATGGCAAGCTGCAGCGACAGCGCCGCGACGAACCCGATAGACCCGAGACCGACCGCGGCGACCGGCGGCATGACGTGAACCAGGAAGTCCGACGTCGACTCGCCCATCGCCGTCGACAGGGCCTTGATGATCCAGAAGTAGGCGGTGATCTCAGGGACGCGCAGCGCCCCGCGGGCGACTGCTGACGGCGGGAGAAAGCTGGTTCTCCCGGGCGCGGCGTGGCGCCCGGCGGGCCTGGCGGATATCTGGTCCACATCGGCTCCGTCGTGCGAGGCGGTCAGGTCACGCGCTGAGATAGTTGGGCGCTCGTCAGGTTACTCAAGGATCGCGCTGCCTGTGGCGCGTCAGATCATCGTGGGCTCAGCGGGACCGGGCCGACCGCGATCGACGGGTCCGACTCCCAGGTCGTGCACGCGGCCGAGCAGGAGCCGGGCACGAGCCGCCCGCGGCAATGGAGTCGGCTAGCGCTTACGCCAGCCGCGAAAGCCCTTCTCCCGCCACCGAGGTGCTGACTACCGTGGTGGCCTGGACACCGGATGGCGGCCAGCAAGGATGCGCAGATATGGCGGCCAGGAAGGATGCGGCGATGTTCGATCCGGCCGTGACCGGCCCCGGGGAAGGCAGGCAGCGGCCACGGCCGCTGCTCCGGACGATGCTCGGCGAGGTGCTGCGCCGCACCAGGCTGGAGCAGGACCGGACGCTGGCCGACGTGGCCAGGGCCGCCCGGGTCTCGATGCCCTACCTGTCCGAGGTCGAGCGCGGCCGCAAGGAAGTCTCGTCCGAGATACTCGCTGCTATCTGCGACGCGCTGCACATCGATCTGTCGGACCTGCTGGCCGAGGTCGGCAGCGACCTGGCCGGCGCTCGCGTCAGCCCTTCCCGCGTCGTCCGGCTCGAGGCCATCACCAGCCGCCAGGCCCCGGACCGGGCCGGGGGCGCTGGCGACGTGATGTGCCTGCTGGCCGCGTGATCCGCACGCACTGATCAGTCCTCACGCGCCGACGAGTCCGGCCGGCACTGCCTTGCGGCTGTCGATGACCTTGTCCGCCAGCCCGTACTCGACGGCCTCGATGGCGCTGAAGGTCTTGTTCCGGTCGGTGTCGGCCCTGATCTTGTCGACGGGGTGACCGGTGTGCCTGCTGAGGATCTCGGCCACCTCGGCCCGGACCTTGGCCACTTCCTTGGCCTGGATCGCCAGGTCGGGCAGGGTTCCCTGGGCCTGGCTGGACGGCTGGTGCAGCAGCACCTTCGCGTGCGGCAGGACGGCACGCTTGCCGCGGGCGCCGGCGGCGAGCAGCACCGCGGCGGCCGAGGACGCCTGTCCCATGCAGATGGTGGCGACATCGGGCCTGACGAACTGCATCGTGTCGTAGATCGCGGTCAGGGCGCTGTACGAGCCGCCGGGGGAATTGATGTACAGACTGATCTCCAGTTCCGGACTGGCCGATTCGAGATGCAGCAGCTGGGCCATCACCACGTTGGCGACGCCGTCGTCGATCTCGGTGCCGAGGAAGACGATGCGCTCCGACAGCAGCCTGGAGTAGACGTCGTAGGCCCGCTCGCCGAGCGGGGTCTTCTCGACCACCGTGGGAATCGTGTACTGGCCCATGATCACAGCCCTGCCATCCGGGTGCCGACCGCGGGGCGGACATCGTCGAGCCGCTCCACGACGTGGTCGATGAGGCCGTAGTCACGCGCTTCGGTCGCACTGAACCAGCGGTCCCGCAGGCTGTCCAGCTCGACCCGTTCCTCCGGCTGCCCGGTGTGCTGGGCGATCAGCCTGATCATCATGGCTCGCGTCTTCTCCAGCTGCTCGGCGTAGATCTCGACATCGGCCGCGGTACCGCCGAATCCGGCCGAGCCCTGGTGCATCAGCACCTGGGCGTGCGGCAGGGCGAACCGCTTCCCGGCCGTCCCGGCGCACAGCAGGAACTGGCCCATGCTCCCGGCCAGCCCCATCGCCAGCGTGATGACGTCGTTGGGGATCAGCCGCATGGTGTCGTAGATGGCCAGCCCCGCGCTGACCGAGCCACCCGGCGAGTTGATGTACAGGCTGATGTCGCTGCGCGGGTCCTCGGCCGACAGCAGCAGCAGCTGCGCGCAGAGCCGGTTCGCGATCCGGTCGTCGACCTCAGCGCCGAGCACAATGATGCGGTGGTAGAGCAGCCGCGCGATCAGCTGCTCATCGAGTGAGCCGGCGGTCGTGGTCTCGGCGACGGCAGTCTGCATGGCTCCCTGCTCTCTGGTCCGGCCTGCTCCGCGGTCCGGCTCCGTTGTCCGGCACCACGATCCACAATGGTCGGCCCGCCCTGGCGAGCCAAGACAATCTGCTAACAGCAGAGGATCGAGCCAGCCGACGGCCGCGCAGGCTGAATTCCATGATCGCGGCGGGTTGACCGCGACAGCCTCTATAGCACGAGAAGCCGCCACGATCACGACGTCGGACATAATGAAGCCCGGAGGTGAGACCCGTTCCTGTTTCCGAGTGCGATCTGGTGGTCCGCGGCGGAACGGTCGTGACGGCGGGCGGGTCGGCCGAGTGCGACGTCGCGGTCACCGGCGGCCGGATCATCCAGCTGGGCGGATCCATGCGCGGCCGCCGGGAGGTGGACGCGGCCGGCGCCCTTGTCCTGCCCGGCGGCCTGGACATGCACGTGCACCTGTCCTCGTCGGAGCCGCCTGAGCCCGCCGAGCCCGCCGAGCCCGCCTGGGTCGATGACTTCGGCAGCGGCTCGGCAGCCGCGATCGCCGGCGGCGTGACCACGATCGGCAACATGACCTTTCCCGCCGACGGCGACACCCTCCACCAGTCCCTCGACCGCGACCTCAGCGCGGCCCGGGCGCTGGCCGCCGTCGACTACGTGCTGCATCCGGTGCTGGTCAGCCCGACGCCCGAGGCTCTGGCCGAGCTGCCGCTCCTCGCGGCCGCCGGCCACACCAGCCTGAAGCTGTTCATGGTCGCCGAGGAGTTCGAGGCGCAGGCGGACGGGATGATCGAGGCGGTCAGGATCGCCGGCCAGCACGGGATGCTGACCCTGATCCACTGCGAGGACGGCGCCCTGGTGCGCTTCGCCGGCGAGCAGCTGCGCATGGCCGGCCGCGGCGGCCTCGGTGACTGGGCCGCCAGCAGGCCCATACCGGCGGAACGCGCCGCGGTCGACCGGGCAGTCGCGATCTGCGAGGCAACGGGCTCGCCGGTCTACATCGTCCACCTGTCGTCGGAGCAGGCGCTGCGGGCCGCCGGCCGCGGGCGGTCCCGCGGCCTGCCGGTCTTCATCGAAACCAGGCCGCTGTACCTGCACCTGACCAGCGAGGCGCTGGCCGAGCCGCAGGGCGCCAGGTACATCGGCGCCCCGCCGCTGCGCGAGCCGTCCGATGTGGCGGCCCTGTGGGCAGGTCTCGCCGACGGATCCGTCGACACGCTCGGCAGCGACCACGCCCCGTGGCTGCTGCGCGACAAGCTCGACGAATCCCAGGACGTGACGACGGCCAGGCAGGGCGTCGCGGACCTGGAGACGATGATGCCGATGCTGTTCTCGGCCGGCGTCCGGACCGGCCGGATCTCGCTGTCCCGCTTCATCTCGCTGACCGCGACGAACCCGGCCCGCCTGTTCGGGCTCTACCCGCGGAAGGGAACGATCGCGGTCGGCAGCGACGCCGACCTGGTCGTCCTCGATCCGCAGCTGCGCCGCACCGTCGACGGCAGCGCGATGCAGTCCAGGGCCGGCTACTCGGCCTACGACGGCCGCGAGGTCTACGGCTGGCCGCGCTTCACCGTGAGCCGCGGTGAGGTCGTGCTCGAGGACGGCCAGGTCCTGGCCCGGGCAGGCCGCGGGCAGTGGCTGCCCCGCGAGCGCACGGCCGCGATATGACCGCGGCAGGCGCGACGCACACGCTGGATCCGGCCGCGGCGACGACGACCGACGTGTTCAGCCGGGACACTCCGCCCGTGCTGACCGTTGAGCCCGGGGACACCGTGATCGCCGGATCGCTCGACGCCTCCGGCTACCTCGCCCGCCAGCAGTCTCCCGGCGACGATCAGCCGAGGATGTTCAGCGCGGCGAGAGGGCACTGCCTGACCGGGCCGATCGCCGTCGCCGGTGCCCTGCCCGGCATGGTCCTCTCGGTGCGGCTCGTCTCGCTCCGGCCGGCCCGCTGGGGCTGGACGGCCGCCGCCGCCCGTGACAACCGGCTGACCCGCCGGCTCGGCGTGGCCGAAGGACCGCCGTCCTGGCTGCTGTGGGAGATCGACCCGGACGCCGGCCTGGCGGTCAGCGACCGCGGTTACGCCGTCCGGACCGCGCCGTTCCTCGGCGTGGTGGGGATGCCGCCCGCCGAGCCCGGGGAGCACTCGACGGTCCCGCCCCGCGCGGAGGGCGGCGGCAACATCGACTGCCGCGAGCTCGTGGCCGGGGCCACCCTGTACCTGCCGGTCACCGTGCCGGGCGCGCTGCTGTGCCTGGGTGACGGTCACGCCGCCCAGGGGGACGGTGAGGTCGGCGGTACCGCGATCGAGTGCCCGATGACGACCGAGCTCGTGCTGGACCTGGTCAGTGACCCGCCGGTGCCCGGCATCCACGCCGTCACCCCGGTCGGCCGGATCACGTTCGGCTTCAGCAAGGACCTCGACGAGGCGATGGCCGACGCGCTGGACGCCATGCTGGCCTGGATGCAGTTCCTGTACGGACTCGACAAAACCGCTGCCCTGGCGCTGGCCAGCCCCGTCGTGGACCTGCGGATCACGCAGGTCGCCAACGACGTGTGGGGCGTCCACGCCGTGCTGCCTGGTCCCGGGTCAGGCGTCCTCGACGCCTAGCCGCGCCGCCTTGGCGTCCCGGTCGGCGAACAGCACGAAGTGGAAGATGACGAACCTGGTCAGGAACGTGAAGCAGTTGGCGGCCAGGTAGAAGCCCTGCACGAAGGCGATATGCGCGGCGCCGTGCAGGCCGAGCGCGGCCGCCTCGCGGTAGCCGAAATGGCTGGCCTCGGTCAGCACGATGCCGACCACCAGCGAGATCGCCACGAACGGCAGCGTTTCCCTGAGCAGGCGGGGCTTGCCCTTGCGCTCCCAGGCCCAGCGGCTGACGCCGTAGCTGACCGCCGCCCCGGCCAGCCAGCCGGCCGCACCCGCGGATCGCCCGGTCATGGCCAGCACGCTGAAGCAGATGAAGTACGTGATCTGGGTGGTGGCCAGCGCCAGCACCGCCGCCGGAGCGAACCTCACCAGCCGCCTGCCGCCCGGCGAGCCGAGCTTGCGGCGCAGCGGCGCGGGAAGCTTGTCCCACGCGGCGGAGGCGAATTTCGGCGGTGCGGTCGGCATTGCCATCCTTGCTGTATTCCGGGGAGTGCCGCTGAAGGCGACACTCCAAGGTACGCCAAACCCCGCCAGGCTATGACCAGAACGCCGCGCAATGGCGGGATGGCGCAAGGCGCGCGGATGCGCTTGAGCGATTACGCAATGCCATCCTGCCGGTGCCCGTACCCGCCGCCACCGGGTGTCTCGATCACGAACACGTCGTCCACGCCGACCTCGACGCTATCGCAGCCGCGCATCGGGGTCACCGACCCGTCGGCCCGCCGCACCCAGTGCCGGCCGAGCGAGCCTGGCTCGCCGCCCGCCATGCCGTAGGGCGCCACCCGCCGGTGACTGGCGAGCGTGGTCACGGTCATCGGCTCGCCGAACCGGATCTCCCGGCGACCGCCCGAGCCGCCGTGCCAGCGCCCCGCGCCGCCGCTGCCGCGGCGGATCTCGTACCGGTCCAGCGTGACCGGGTACCGCCATTCGAGCACCTCGGGATCGGTCAGCCGGGAGTTGGTCATGTGGGTCTGCACCGCATCGGTGCCGTCGAAGCCGTCGCCCGCCCCTGAGCCGCTCGCCACGGTCTCGTAGTACTGGTACCGCGCGTTGCCGATGGTGACGTTGTTCATCGTGCCCGAGCCCTCGGCCATGACCTGGAGCGCTGAGTACAGCGCGCCGGTGATGGCCTGCGACGTCTCGACGTTCCCGGCCGCCACGGCCGCCGGGTACTCGGGCGCGAGCAGGCAGCCTGCCGGGATGATGACCCGGACGGGCTTGAGGCAGCCGGAGTTGAGCGGGATCTCGTCGGCCACCAGCGTGCGCAGCACGTAGAGCACGGCGGCCATCGTCACTGAGGACGGCGCGTTGAAGTTGCCGCTCAGCTGCGGCGAGGTACCAGTGAAGTCGATCTCCGCGCTGCGCGCGGCCCGGTCAACCCGCACCGCCACCTGGATCACGGCCCCGTTGTCGAGCTCGTAGCTGCACGCCCCGTCGCGCAGGGTGCCGAGCACACCGCGCACCGCCTCCTCCGCGTTGTCCTGCACATGACCCATGTACGCGGTCACCACGTCCAGCCCGAAGTGCTCGCACATCCGGCGCAGCTCGGCGGCGCCTCGCTCGTTCGCGGCGATCTGCGCTCGCAGGTCGGCCAGGTTGACCTGCGGGTTGCGGGACGGGTGCGGTGCCCGCCGCAGCAGATCGAGCGTCTCCGCCTCGCGCAGCACGCCATCCCTGACCAGCAGCCAGTTGTCGATGAGCACCCCCTCTTCCTCGACCCTGGTGCTGAAAGCGGGCATCGAGCCTGGCGTGATCCCGCCAATCTCGGCGTGGTGGCCGCGTGATGCGACGAAGAAGAGGATCTCCTCTCCGGCCCCGTCGAACACGGGCGTGACGACCGTGACGTCGGGAAGATGGGTGCCGCCGTGATAGGGGTCGTTGAGCGCGTAGACGTCACCGGGGCGCATCCGGCCCTCGTTGCGCGCGGCGATGATCCCGATGCTCTCCCCCATCGATCCGAGATGGACGGGGATGTGCGGCGCGTTGGCGATGAGCCCGCCTTCGGCGTCGAAGATCGCGCAGGAGAAGTCCAGCCGCTCCTTGATGTTGACCGAGTGAGCGGTTCCCCGCAGCCGTACGCCCATCTGCTCGGCGACCGACATGAACAGGTTGTTGAAGATCTCCAGCAGGACCGGGTCGACCGCGGTTCCGGCAGCCGGCCGCGACGGCCGCGACGCGACCCGGGTGAGCAGCAGGTCGCCCCGCCCGGTCACGTCGGCCGACCAGCCGGGCTGCACCACGGTGGTCGCGAAGTCTTCCACGATCAGCGCGGGGCCGCTGACCCGCTGCCCTGGGCCGAGCTCCCGGCGCCGGACTAGCGGCGCATTCTGCCAGCGTCCGCCGACATGCATCCGGACCGATGCCTGGCTGCCGCCCCCGTCGTCCGGCCTCGCCGCTGCCAGCGCACCGTCCGCCGGCGCCGACGCCGCGGTGAGCTCGACCGAGACGGCCTCGACGACCACGGTCCGGTCGCGCATGAGAAACGAGAAGTGCTGCCGGTACGCGGCCTCGAAGTCGCTGATCATGCCGGCGGCCGGCGCGAGCGGCACGGCCAGCGCGGTGTCGGTGCCCTCGTACTTCAGGTGGGCACGGCGAGCGGCCGCGGCCGGGCCGGGATCGACGCCCGCCTCGGCGAGTTCGGCTCGCGCCTCCTCGAGCAGGCCATCGCAGGTCGCCACGAGCTCGGGCAGCACGGCCTGGCCGAGCGGCGCCTCCACGGCCTTCTCCCGCATGGCGGTCACGTCGGCCAGGCCGAGCCCGAGGGCGGACAGCACCCCGGCCAGCGGGTGGATGAGCACGCTAGTCATGGCCAGGGCGTCGGCCACCGCGCAGGCGTGCTGGCCTCCGGCCCCGCCGAAGGTGGCCAGCACGTACTCGGTCACGTCGTAGCCGCGCTGCACCGAGATCTTCTTGATCGCGTTCGCCATGTTGGCCACGGCGATGTCCAGGTAGCCCGCGGCGACCTCCTCGGGTCCTGGCGTGGTTCCCGTGGCCGCCCCGATCTCGGCGGCCAGGGCCGCGAACTTGCCGGCCACGATCGCGGCATCGAGCGGCTGCCTGCCGTCCTGGCCGAACACGTGCGGAAAGTGCCCGGGCTGGATACGGCCGAGCATGACATTGGCATCGGTGACGGTGAGCGGCCCCCCGGCCCGGTAGGCGGCCGGACCAGGGTCAGCGCCGGCCGAGTCCGGGCCGACCCGGTACCGGCTGCCGTCGAACGCGAGCACCGATCCGCCGCCTGCCGCGACCGTGTGAATGCTCAGCATCGGCGCCCGCATCCGCACGCCCGCGACCTGCGTCTCGTACTGGCGCTCGAACTCGCCGGCGAAGTGCGAGACATCGGTGGACGTGCCGCCCATGTCGAATCCGATTACCCGGGAGAACCCGGCGGCCTGCGCGGTGCGGGCCATGCCAACGATCCCGGCGGCCGGCCCGGACAAGATCGCGTCCTTGCCGCGAAACAGGCGGGAATCGGTCATCCCGCCGTTGGACTGCATGAACTGCACCCTGGTCTCGCCCAGCTCGGCGGAGACCTGGTCCACGTAACGGGCGATGATCGGCGACAGGTAGGCATCCACGACCGTCGTGTCGCCACGGGAGACCAGCTTCATCAGCGGGCTGGTCGCGTGCGACTCCGACACCTGAGTGAAGCCGATCAGCCGGGCGATCGCGCCGACCCGCCGTTCGTGCTCCGGATAGCGGTAGCCGTGCATGCACACCACGGCCACCGCGCGGAAACCGTCGGCGTACGCGGCAGCCAGCTCGCGCTCGATCGCGGCCTCGTCAAGCGGGCGGATCACCTCACCGTGCGCGCCGATCCGCTCGTCAGCCTCGATGACCCGGGAGTACAGCAGCTCGGGCCGGATGATCTGCCGCTCGAAGATCTTCGGCCGGTCCTGATACGCGATGCGCAGAGCGTCAGCGAACCCGGCCGTGATGACCAGGACGGTCGGCTCGCCCTTGCGCTCGAGCAGCGCGTTGGTGGCCACCGTGGTGCCCAGGCGGACTACGGAAATGCGCTCGGCCGGGACCGGATCTCCGGCAGGAACCCCGAGCAGGTGACGGATCCCGGCCACGGCCGGATCTGCGTACCGGCCAGGATTCTCCGAGAGCAGTTTGTGCACGGCGAGCGTGCCGTCGGGGCGGCGCGCCACGACATCGGTGAAGGTTCCGCCCCGGTCGATCCAGAACTCCCAGCGCCCCGAGACCATCTGCCTCCGTCCGTCAGCGGCCCGCGTCCGCACCCAGCCTGCCAGCAGCCCAGCCTCGGCGGCGACCCGCGCCCGCCAGCTTCGCCGCAGGCCGCGCCGCTTGTTCTCAACCAATTGGTTGACAACGACGCTCGCCACGGGCTAGCGTTGTATTCAACCAGATAGTTGATTGCAAGGAGGAGGGGCGTGGCACCTGATCCGCTCTCCCGGGTGTTCGCGGCACTCGCCGATCCCACCCGGCGGGACATGGTCGCCAGGCTCGCCGCCGGTGACGCCACCGTCAACGAGCTGGCCGCGCCCTACGACGTGACCATCCAGGCGGTCTCCAAGCACCTCAGGGTGCTTCACGACGCCGGCCTGGTCAGCCGCACCAGGGACGCCCAGCGCCGCCCGGTGCACCTCGAAGCGGAAGTACTTGACCTCATGACCAAGTGGATCGAGCGCTACCGCCGCGAGGCCGAGGAACGCTACCGCCGTCTCGACGACGTCCTGGCCGCGATGCCGGACGACGTCGAGCCCGTCCCGCCGGCCCGCAGTCGGCTGGCCCAGGAAGGAACGTCATGATGACCACCAGGACACACGAGACCGAGATCACCGTCGACCAGGACGTCCCGCTGGTCCGGATCACCAGGGACTTCGACGCCCCGCCCGAGAAGGTGTTCCGGGCGCACACCGATCCCGACCTGGTGACCCAGTGGCTCGGGCCGCGCCGGCTTGAGATGCGGATCGACCACTACGACTGCCGTACCGGCGGCTCCTACCGGTACGTCCACGCAGCCGACGGCCACGAGTTCGGGTTCCACGGCTGCTTCCACGAGGTGCGGCCCGCCGAGCTCATCGTCCAGACCTTCACCTTCGAGGGCGTGCCCGACGAAGTGGCGCTCGAGCGCATCGCCTTCACCGATCTCGGCGACGGCCGTACCAGGCTCACGTCGACCTCGCTGGTCGACTCGTTCGCCGCCCGCGACGCGTTCGTCGCCAGCGGCATGGAGACCGGTGTCCGCGAGGGTTACGAGCGACTGGACGAGGTGCTGGCCGCCGGTGCTGCCTGAGACCGGCCGCGCAGCGTGATGGCGGCCAGCAGCGCGGCGGCCGCCAGCAGGGCGGCGGAGGTGGACAGGGCAACGTGCAGCGCGGTCTCGAAGGCCGCATAGCCGGCCTGGAGTAGCTGACCAATCAGCCCGCCCTGGCCGGTCCCGCCTGCTCCGCCGCCCCCGCTGCCGACCGCGAGCGCTCCGCCGCCGCCAGTCTCCACCACCTGGACCACCAGGGACTGCAGAGCAGCAGGCAGATGCAGCTGCGTCATCTTGGTGATCAGGCCCGACTTAAGCTCAGCGTCGACGAGCGCGCCGAGCACGACGACCCCGGCCACCGCGCCGATCTCCCGGCTGGTGTTGGTGGCCGAGGCGGCCATCCCGGACCGCTCCCCCGGCACCGCGGCCAGCACCGAGGCAGTGACTGGGACGACGGAGAATCCCAGGCCCACCCCGGCCAGCGCCAGGGCCGCGGCGAGCGGCAGGTAACCGGGGTGCGGGCCGAGCACTGCGTTGGTGACGAGCAGCCCGGCCGCGAAGATCACGCAGCCGCAGACCAGCGACCAGCGGATTCCCAGCACGGTCGTCAGGCGGCCAGCGGCCAGCGACGCGGCGATCATCACGACGGTCATCGGCGCGAAGACGGCAGCGATCCGGTATCCGGAGTACCCGGCCACCTCTCCCAGGTACAACGCGGTGAAGAAGAAGATCGCGAACGTCGCGAAGTAGCAGCAGGAGGCGATCACGTTCGGGGTGGTGAACTGCGGAACGCGCAGGAAGTGCAGGTCAAGTAGCGGATGCGGGGTGCGGAACTCCCAGATCAGGAAGGCCGCGGCGGCCAGCGCGCCGATGCCGAACAGCACCAGGACCCAGGCGGCGGCAAAGCCGGCCGTCTCGCCGCTGATCACCGCGAAGACCAGCGCGGCCAGCGCCGAGGCCCCGAGTGCCGTGCCGGTGACATCGACCCGCCCGGCGCGAGGATCAGAGCTCTCCGGCAGGACCAGGGCCGCCACGGCCAGCGCGGCGAGCCCGAACGTGACGTCGAACCAGAAGATCCCGCGCCAGCTCCACGCCCCCACCAGCGTGCCGCCGAGTACCGGACCGAGGGCCAGCGAGAAGCCGGACACGGCAGCCCAGACCCCGAGCGCGCGGTTACGGCTCCGTTCGTCGGCGTAGAGCTGCCTGATCATCGACAGCGTGCCGGGCTCGCTCGCGGCGGCGCCGAGTCCCATGACCGCGCGCCCGGCGATCAGCACCGCGATGCTGGGCGCGAGCGCCGCCATCGACGCCCCCGCGCAGTACACGCCAGCGCCCGCCAGCATCACCTTCTTGCGGCCGAACTCGTCGCCGACCATGCCGAAGGTCAGCATCAGCGCGGCGAACGTCAGCGCGTACGCGCCGACGACCCACTGCAGCGAGGACACCCCGGCATGCAGGTCGGCCCGGATGCTGGCCAGCGCGACGCTCACGGCCGTGTTGTCGAGGAAGGTGAGGAACAGCACCGTGCACAGGGCGGCAAGGGCCAGCGGGCGCTGCCGCCACCTGGTCCCCTCGACCTCGGCAGGCGCGGCCAGCGCGCCGGTCACCTGGTCAGCTCCCGCAGGCTGCGGGGATCACGTGGCTGCTCTTCCCGTAGGCCAGGTGCAGCAGGCTGCAGAACGTGGTGTCGGCGACCTTCCAGCCTCCGCCGGTGTACACGGCGGTGCCCGACAGGTTCTTCGCCAGCGGCTTGCCGCCGAGCAGGATGGTATAGGTCACGCTGGCCTGCCCCGGGGGGTGCAAGGTCACCGAGCTCACCTTCGCTGAGGCCGACAGGACCAGCGTGCCGAGGGAGGTCTTCTCCTCTGAATGGACGAACGATGCGAACTGCTGGCCGTTCTGCAGCAGCTCGAGCCGCCGCGGAATCGGGACGGCGCCGTTGAAGAAGGTCTGCCACATGGCCTTGACCGCGGCGACAGCGGCCGGACCGGTCGAGGGCTGAGCCGGTGATGCCGGCGAGGACGAGCGGGCGGTGCTGGAGTGGCTCGCCGGCGCCTTGCTCGCCGGTCCGCCGGAACACGCCGCCAGCCCAAGGCACAGCAACGCGCGCAGGGCGACTCGCGCCGGAGCCACCCGAGCCCGGGCCGCCGACGCCGGGGTCACCGACGCCGGGGTCACCGATACCGGGACCGCCCGAACCCCGGCCGCCGACGCCGACGCGGGCGATGCCAGGCGCGCGGCCGGCCAGTTGACGCTTCTCATGGGGCGATTCTGCCGCCGTAAGCGTCGAAACCCTACCCATAACGAAGATCTCGTTGCCGTTGCCCCTCACGCGGTCGCGCGGTCGCGCGGCGCGCTGCCGACCGCCGACTCGGCCGGGGCCAGCAGCCTGACCGCTAAACGTGTGCCGGAGATAGACTGATATGCGACTCGCGTTCCGGGTCGGTCACCCCGGGCTCCGGCACTTAGTACGCGTTTGCGTCATGATCGCGAACGTTTTGATGGTATTTGCGGCCACCAAAGTCGTGAGAAGTCCTATTGCCGCAGGAAGGTCGCGGGAAGGTCGCGGCGCGGCGGTGAAAGTGCGTCGATGCCGGAGTGGCGGCGGCCGAGGCTGCACGCAGCACAATCTCTCCGCTCCGCAATCCCTCCGCGCCGTCTTGACCTGGCTATTCAGTAGCACACATCCATTAACAGCGAGTTAATGCGATTGCTGCTGCTTGCCCGGGGAAGGGGTAGGTGATGCCTGAAAAAAGAAGCACACTCGCGGAGGTACAGATGTCCCCGAAAAATAGAAACGGCGCCATGCGGGATGGCGCTCGCCAGGCGGCTGCTCAGCTGAAGCCGGCGGCAGAGCGAGCCAAGCCGCTCGCCAGGAGCACGGGCCGGGCGGCCCGGCGGCAGCTGCTCAGGACCCGTGCCTGGGCGGCGCCGCGGGTCGAGCACTCCGGCCAGGTGCTGCAGGACACGGTCGCGCCGAAGGTCTCGGCCATGATGTCGGAGGCCGCGCGGCGGCTGGATCCCGCTCAGCCCCGGCAGCGCGGCTGGCGCAAGCCAGTGGGCCTGGCGACGCTGACCGCGGCCGGCGGCGCGGTGGCTGCGTTCATCCGCAACAGGAAGAAGCCGGTCTTCCCGCCGTCCCAGACCGGGACTGCCGACGCCACGCCGGCGACGATGCGCAGCGGTCAGCCGACCACGGATCTGGGAACCGACCCGGAAGTGAACTCGCAGGTCCATCCCTCCTGACCGGTGGCCAGGACCGGTGGTCAGCGGACGCCTAGCGGCGCGCAGCGGCGTGCCGGGCAGCCAGCCCGGACCTGGCCCAGGTCCGGGTCGGCCTGGCCCAGGTCCGGGCCGGCGTGAACCGGCCGGTGAACAGGGATCAGGAGCCTTCCTGGACTTCGAAGACCTCGTCCGCGACCAGGCCATGCGCATCGCGGTGCACGGTCGCTGCCGCGTCGGAGGACGGCGCCTCGACGAGGCAGAAGACCTTGCCCTGCCCCTCGTCGACCCAGTACCGCAGGTACTTGACGTCGTACTTGCCCTCTGTCGGCAGGTCGGCCATGTGTGCCTTGGCTACTTGTCGGCCGCTACCCCGCCGGCGACGGTGTGGACGTCCATGTAGAGCGGCATGATGCGATCAGCCGGCCCCCGCCCAGCAGAGCCTCCCGCGCGTAGCCGGAAAGCGCCGCCAGGTGCGATTCCCTCCGAGCAGCACCATGGGTACAGTCTCCGTCATCGCGCGGTCGCCGTCATCCCAGGTCGTGCTGGCCACCAGCCCCGCGGCAGGCGCGGCCGCGGCTAGCGGCGCGCCAGCAGCCTTCTTCTCGTGCCCGCCCTGGCGTCGGGCAGGTCCTGCTGGCTGAGGACCTGGTAGCCGGCCGGCAGCAGCGAGGCTGGCTCGCCATCGCGCAGGCACCACTGCGCGGGCATGCCGGGCCGGACCCGGAGCGCGTCAGCGGTGAATGCCTCCCAGCCGAGCAGCCCGCCAGGCAGCACGGCCTGCGCGGCGTCGGCGAACAGTTCCCGGTCCCAGTAGCCGGTGCACAGCACCAGCGCATAGCTGGCCGGCTCCGGCCGCCAGGCGGTCAGGTCGGCGTGCACCTCGCGGACCAGCCCGGCCACCTGCCGTCGGCCAGCCTCCCGGTCGAGCAGGTCAAGCGCCACGTCAGACGCGTCCACGGCCACGGCGCGGCGCCCGGCCGCGGCGGCCAGCAGGACGCTACCCGACGGCCCGCTCGCCAGGTCGAGCACCGGCCCGTCGGGCAGCGGCAGGGCCAGCGCCGCCACAGCGAGCGGATGGGCCGCGAAGGTCACCGCGAAACCACTCGAGTACCTGGCGTTCCACCTCAGCCTGTCCGGCTGATCGGCCAGGTCAGGCTGGACACCGAACATGCACCGCACCTTACTCGCGCAGCCGCGGCCTGAGCCTTCGCCAGCCAGCAGGAACAGGAGCCCCCGGGCAGCGGTTGTCCGGGTAGCTGACCAGGCGGAGAAGTCATGCGGCTGGTCGTCGTCAGTTCCGCGGGGAGAAATAGATGTCCGCTGGCGTGTCCTGGGCCTGCCTGGGCGTACCGATCGACAGTGTCGGCAGCCCCGACGGCGGGCCCCCGTTCGGCACGGAGCTCGCGCCCTCGGCGCTGCGCGATCGAGACATCGTCGCGCGGCTCGGTGCCGCCGACCGAGGCGACGCCGAGGTCCTGGTCACCGGCCCGGCCCGCGATCCGGTCAGCGGGATCGTCGGCTGGCCGAGCGTTGGCTCGATGACCACGCTGGTGCGGGCCGCGGTCGGGCAGATCATCTCCGGCGGGCAGCGGCCGTTCCTGCTCGGCGGCTGCTGCGCGCTGGTGATGGGCGCGGTGGCCGGCGCCAGGGACAGGCTCGGCCGGATCGGGCTCGTCAACGTCGACGACCCTCCGGGTGCCGGCTGCGCGGAGCCGTCAGGCAGGCGGGGCCGCCTGACGGCTCCGCGCGGTCGAGCCGAGGCTCAGACCCGGCGCCAGCGGGCCTCGCACAGCCCGTACACGCCGAAGATGAGCACGCCGACCGCCACGATCAGCAGCAGGAACTCGCCGAACGCCTGATGGCGCAGCGTGAGCAGGGCCTTGTCCAGGCCGCCGGACTTCTTCGGGCTGAACGTGACAGCCGCATCGATGATAAGCGCGCCGACGATGGCGAACACCACGCCCCTGGCAGTGGTCCCGATCATCCCGAGCCGCTCGACGATCATGCGGGTCCTGCGGCTCATCTCGCCGGTCCGCAGGTACTTCATGAACTTGTGCTTGATGCCTTCGGCCACGAGCGTCAGGCCGACGATCACGATGACCAGGCCGACCAAGCCGACCAGCCACTGACCGCCGGCGTGGTGCATCACCTTCGCGGTCAGGTCCTGCTGCTGGTGGGTCTGGTTTCTGCTGGAGCCCGAGATCACCTGGAAGGTGAGGAAGGCAAGGAAGGCATAGACGATCGCCCTGACCAGCGACTTGAGCCGGGGACCAGCGCCATTCCCCTCGCCCGTCACGCCGAAGGCGGCCTCGCTGAGCCGCCAGAGCGAGTATCCGACGAACCCGATGCCGATCAGCCAGAGCGTGATCAGGCCGTAGGACTCGGTGGCGAGGAGCTGAAGCGCTCCCTGCTGATTCGGCTGCTGCGAGCTATGACCGAGCGCGACCTCGATCGCCAGCCAGCCGATCAGAATGTAGATGACGCCGCGAGCCCCGAGGCCGACTCTGGCCAGCGCCCTCGCTGCCGGGCTGTCTGATGCGCGCCTGGCACTCGACGATGCGCGCGCTGTCTGTGTCGATATCGATCCCATGGCCGGGGCTGCCTCTCGAATGCCGATGAATCGGATATCCCCAGCTACCCATGCGAATGGGCTTCATGCATGGGCGGCCCTCGGGCTGCTGCGGCCTGCGATCGCCCGCACCGGCGTGTAAAGGCGGCGATAGCGGGCTGTGAGGCGCACCTATTCATTGCCGCCGTCCTGGCTGGCGGGGCCGCCGCTAGCGGCATGACCGGCACTACGCTGTGACGATGCCGGTCGTCACGGTGCCCGACCCAGCCCTCGTCGTGCTGGTCGGGCCGTCCGGTTCAGGCAAGTCAACCTGGGCATCGTCCCGCTACGGGCAGTCCGAGATCGTCTGCTCCGACCGGCTGCGCGGCGTCGTCGGCAGCGGCGAGCACGACCTCGACGCGTCGGCCGATGCCTTCGCCCACCTCGATCAGATCGTCGCGGCCCGGCTCCGGCGCGGCCTGAACACGGTCGTCGACACGCTCGGCCTCGACCCTGAGCGGCGCCGTGCCCACGCCGAGCTCGCGCGCCAGGCTGGCCTGCCGGCCGTCGCCGTGCTCTTCGGAACCGATGCCGCCGAGTGCCGGCGGCGGAATCGCGGCCGCGCCAGGCCGGTACCCGCGGCCGTGCTCGACAGTCAGCTGCGCCGGATGCCCGAAGCGGAAGCCCAGATCGCCACGGAAGGCTGGGCGGTGGTCAGGCACGCCGACGAGGCGGCCGTGGAGCCATCCCACACGGCGGGCGCTCACGCGGCGGCCGCGAGCCAGCGCAGCCAGCCGGCCAAGCTGAGCTTCGTGCTCCAGATTTCCCGCTTCCCGTGGGGCGACGACCCGGCGGCCTGGCTCACCGCGATCGGCGCGGCTGCGGCTGACGCCGGACTCGACGGCATCGCGCTGATGGACCACCTGATCCAGATCCCGCAGGTCGGGCGGGCCTGGGAGCCCATACCCGAGCCATGGGTGACGCTCGGGATGCTGGCCGGGCTGACGTCCGGCCTGCGGCTGGGCACGCTGGTGAGCCCGGCGACCTTCCGCGCACCAGGCGTCCTCGCCAAGACGGTCGCAACCCTTGACGTGCTCAGCGGCGGCCGCGCCTTCTGCGGCCTGGGCGCGGGCTGGTGAGAGCGCGAGCATGCCGCGTTCGGGCTGCCCTTCCCGCCCGCCGCGCAGCGCCTCGACCAGCTGGAGGTGGCCATCGAGACGCTGCGGGCACTGTGGCGGCAAGGCACCAGGGCGTATGCGGGCGAGCGGATATCGCTGCCGGAGACGACCTGCTATCCGCGTCCCGTCTCTGATATCCCCATCATCGTCGGCGGCTCTGGCGAGCGTCGGACGCTGCGGATAGCGGCCAGGCTCGGCGACGGCTGCAACCTGCCCGCCAGCCTCCCCGCCCTCGACCATAAGCTCGATGTGCTGCGGCTGACCCCGCTGACCGCCGCCTTCGCCTGACGGCCGCCGCCGCTGCGGCCGGGATGAGCAGGCCGACGTTGCGCGCGCGGGCCTGGGGGGAAGAGTAGGCACCGGAGAGGTGATTGTGGCAGAGCCTGACCGTACCGGACCGGCCCAGCTCGCCCAGGAGCCGTACGCGGACCTGGCCGAGACGCACTCCGCCGTCGTGTTCTTCGCTGGTGACCGGGCGTACAAGCTGAAGAAACCCGTGCGCACCGGGTTCCTTGACTTCAGCACGGTGCAGGCCAGGGCGGCGGCCTGCCAGCGCGAGACCGAGCTCAACCGCCGGTTCGCTCCGGATGTGTACCTGGGAGTCGCCGAGGTGCGCGACCCCGCCGGCCAGGTCTGCGATCACCTGGTCATCATGCGCAGGATGCCCGCGAGCCTGCGGCTGTCCGCGCTGATCGAGGCGGGCGGCCCGGCCGGCGACGCCGTCCGCCAGGTCGCCAGGATCCTCGCCGCGCAGCACTCGCTGGCGCCGCGCGGCGAGGCGATCAGCCAGCAAGGCAGCCGCGATGCGCTGCGGCAGCGGTGGACCGACAACGTCGAGCAGGCCAGGACGATAGCCGAGGGCCTGATCGAGCCGGCCGACATCGATGCGGTGGAACGGCTGGCCGGCCGGTTCCTCGCCGGGCGGTCCGCGCTGCTCGATGCTCGGGTCCGCAGCGGCCACGTTGTCGACGGGCACGGGGATCTGCTCGCCGCTGACATCTTCTGCCTGGCCGACGGGCCCCGGATCCTCGACTGCCTGGAGTTCGACGACAAGCTCCGCTGGCTCGACGGGCTCGACGACGCCGCGTTCCTCGCGATGGACCTCGAGCGGCTCGGCGCGGACGAGCTGGCCGGCCGGTTCCTCGACTGGTACGTCGAGTTCTCCGGCGACCCCGCGCCCACGTCGCTGCGCCACCACTACGTGGCCTACCGCGCGTTCGTCCGCGCGAAAGTCGGCTGCCTCCGCGCCCGGCAGGGCGACCGGCTGGCCGGCCAGGAAGCCCGGCAGCTCGCCGCGCTGACGCTGCGCCATCTGCAGGCCGGCGCGGTCACCGTCGTCCTGGTCGGCGGCCTGCCGGGCACCGGCAAGTCGGCGCTGGCCGGGGCACTGGCCGACCGGCTCGGCTGGACCGTGCTGTCCAGCGACCGGATCCGCAAGGAACTGGCCGACATCCCGGCGGTCCAGCCCGCCCACGCGGGCTACGGCAGGGGCATCTACACCCCGGCCTGGACCGAGCGCACCTACGCCGAGCTCGTGCGCCGGGCGGCCGAGCTGGCCTCGCACGGCGAATCGGTCATCCTCGACGCCACCTGGGTATCGGCCGAGCACCGGGCCGCGGCCGTCGCGATGGCTGACCGGACGGCAGCCGACCTGGTTCAGCTGCAATGCGCGGCACCCGCGGCGGTGACCGAGGATCGGATACGGCGCAGGACAGACAGCCTGTCGGACGCCTATCCCGAGGTGGCGGCGAGGATGGCACAGACGCAGGCACCATGGCCCGATGCCGTCATCATCGACACGGGCGCGAGCGAGCCGGGCGAGCACGCCGGCTACCCGGCCAGCGTGCTCAGGCGGGCGCTCGACGCCCTCGGCCGACCCGAAGCCCGCGCCTAGCCAGCCATCAGCCCACCAGCCCCAGACCAGCCGCGATTGCGAGAGCATCTGATGATGGCCGTGCCGACGCTCGAGCCGCACGCGGTCTTTGCGGAGCTGACGAGCTCCCCGCAAGGACTGTCGGCGGACGAGGTGCTGGCCAGGCGGGCGGAGACCGGCGCCAACCAGCTCCCGGCCGCGCGCCGGCGGTCGCTGCTCGCCGAATTCTGGCCCCAGTTCTCCAACATGTTCGCCGTGGTGCTGATCGTCGCCGCCGCGATCACGTTCCTCGCCTACGCGCTCACTACCCCGCGGAACGCGGCCAACCTCGAGCTGGCGATCGGCATCCTCGGGGTAGTCCTGCTCAACGCGTGCATCGGCTTCGCGCAGGAGCACGCGGCTGAGCGAACCGCCGAGGCGCTGCAGGCGATGGTGCCGGTCACCGCGCGGGTGATCCGCGACGGCGAGCGGACCGAGGTTCCGGCCGCGGATCTCGTTCCTGGCGATCTGGTGGTGCTGGACGCCGGTGATGCCATCTCCGCCGACTGCCGGCTGATCGACGCGCACGACCTGCTCGTCGAGATGGCGGCCCTCACGGGCGAGAGCCGCCCGACCCCCAGGATCGCCGAGGCCGTGCCCGAGACGAAGACCTCCGACGCCCGGAACTGCGTCTTCATGGGCACGTCGGTCGTCAATGGCAGCGGCCGGTCGGTCGTGTTCGCGACCGGCCTGGCGACCGAGTTCGGGCGCATCTACCGGCTCACCTCGGAGCTGCCTGCCGAGGACAGCCCGCTGCAGCGCGAGGTGACGGTGATGGCCAGGCGCGTTGCCGCTGTGGCGATCGCGGCCGGAGCGAGCCTGTTCGCCATCCGCGCCGCGGTCAGCGGGTCCGTGGTGGGCTCGTTCGTCTTCGCGCTCGGCGTCATGGTGGCTCTGGTACCCGAGGGCCTGCCCGCCACGATGTCGGTCTCCCTGGCCGTGGCGGTCCGCCGGATGGCTCGCCGCAAGGCACTGATCAAGCGGCTCACCGCCGTCGAGGCGCTCGGATCCACGACGGTGATCTGCACCGACAAGACCGGCACGCTGACCAAAGCGGAAATGACCGTTCAGACGGTGTGGGAGTCAGGCCGGGCGCACGGCGTGACAGGCGTGGGCTACGCGCCCGACGGGCAGGTCGAGGCCGCTGAGGCCGTGACCGGCGTGCTGCGGGCGGGCAGCCTGTGCTCCGATGCCAGGCTGCTCCAGCCAGACCCCGGCCGCCGCCTGGGCTGGCGCGTCCTGGGCGACACGACGGAAGGAGCGATCCTGGTCGCCGCGGCCAAGGCCGGAATCGACCTGGCTGCCGAGGAGAAGAGCACTCCCCGGGTGCTCACCTTCCCGTTCGACGCGAACCGCAAGCTGATGAGCACGGTCCACCGGGCGGACCAGGACGGCTACGAGGCCTACGTGAAGGGATCTCCCCAGGCCCTGCTCGAGCGCTGCGTCCGCGTCTGCTGGAACGCGAGCGACGTGCCGCTTGACGACGCGCTGCGGGAGCGGGTGGCGGCGGCCAACGACCTGATGGCGGCGCAGGGCCTGCGCGTGCTGGCGGTGGCACGGCGCAGCATCGCGTACGATCACCCGGCCGTCGGCGAGGTCGAGGGCGGACTCACCCTGCTCGGCCTGATCGCCATGTCGGACCCGCCACGGCCCGAGGTGGTGACCGCCGTGGCGGCCTGCCGGCAGGCCGGCATCGTCATTCACATGATCACCGGCGACTACGGCCTGACCGCGGAGGCGATCGCGCGGCGGGTGGGCATCATCGGCGATGGCCCGGCCAGGATCCTGAACGGCAACGACCTCGACGCGCTGAGTGACAGCCAGATCGCCGACGCCGCCGAGGGAAATGAGCAGGTGCTGTTCGCCCGGGCCAAGCCTGAGCACAAGATGCGCATCGTCGCGGCGCTCGAGGACCGCGGCGAGGTGGTCGCGGTCACCGGAGACGGCGTCAACGACGCGCCGGCGCTGAAACGGGCCAGCATCGGGGTGTCGATGGGCGAGGGCGGCACCGATGTCGCGCGCGCCGCCTCGGTCATGATCCTCCTCGATGATTCCTTCGCGTCGATCGCGGCGGCGGTGGAACTCGGCCGCACCGTCTACGCCAACATCCGCAAGTTCCTCATCTACCTGTTCAGCCATAACCTCGCCGAACTAGCGCCGATCCTCGTCGCCGTCTTCGTCGGTTTCCCGCTTGTGCCGCTGAGCGCGCTGCAGGTGCTCGCGATCGACCTCGGTTCGGACGTGCTCCCTGCCCTGGCCTTGGGCACCGAGCGCACCGAGCCGGGGACCATGTCCAGGCCGCCGAGACGGCCGGGTGAGCACCTGTTCAACTGGGCACTTGTCAGGCGCTTCTGCTTCCTCGGCTCGATCCAGTCGGCTGGCGTGGTAGCCGCGTTCTTCTGGCGTATCCACACGGCCCACCTGCCGTTCAGCGCCTTCACCGCGGCTAACCCGACCTACCGGGAAGCGCTCACCATGACCCAGGCCGGGATCGTCGTCAGCCAGTTCTTCAACAGCTTCGCCGTCCGCACGCAGGAGCAGAGTGTCCTGCGCGTCGGCATCTTCTCCAACAAGCCCCTCGTGTTCGCCGGCCTGTTCGGAATAGCTTTCATGTCATGCATCAGCTATGTCCCCGCGCTCCAGTCGGTTTTCAACACGGCCCCGCTGAGCCTGACCGACTGGCTGATTCTCTTCGCGCTCGGAGCCGTCCTGCTGCTGGCTGAGGAGGCACGCAAGGCGGTCATCCGCGCCAGAGCCAGGGCCAGGCCGCCGGGCCCGGACCAGGCAGGCAGCCAGGGCAGCCAGTCCCAGGATCAGGAGGCACCATGCAGGTCGTGATCATGGGATGCGGGCGGACCGGGCTGGCGCTCGCGACGAGATTTGACGCCGAAGGCGACCAGGTCACGGTCATCGAGCTCGACGATGAGGTGCGGGTCAGGCTGCCGTCGGGATTCCGCGGCCGGTTCGTCGCCGGCAACGGGATCACCCCGCGCGTGCTCGAGCGGGCAGCGATCGCGGACGCCGAGGCCTTCGTCGCTCTCACGCCCAACGACAGCGCGAATATCGTCGCCGCCCGGACAGCGCGCGACAGGTACCGGGTGCCGCGAGTGATCGCCCGCCTGCATGATCCCGTGCACGGACCCGTCTACGGCGAGTTCGGCATAGCGACCGTCGGATCGGTGCAGACAACCGTGAACCGCGTCGTCCAGATGCTGCATCACCTGACTCTCGAGCCGCACCAGACGTTCGGCAGCGGCGAGACGCTGCTTGTCCGGTCGAGAGTGCCTGACTACCTGGCCGGTCGCCAGATCTCAGAGCTCTACGTTCCGGGTGAGATCGGCGTCGTCGAGGTGACCAGCGCCGGGCATTCCCGCGTCCCTGAGCCATCGACCCAGCTCAGGCATGGTGACGTGGTGTCGTTCATCGTCGCGGCCGGATCGCTCGGGCGGCTCAGGAGCTTCCTGGACGGGACGTGGTCATGATGCGGATCATCGTGGTAGGCGGAGCGGGACTCGCCGAGCAGGTAGCCACGGCGCTGGAGATGGCCGGTGACGAGGTGACCGTCATCGACACCGACCCAGGCCGCGAGTCGGCACTGGCCAGGGCCGGCCTGCGCGCCGTTCGCGGCGACCCCACGGTCCCGGCAACGCTCGAGGCAGCAGGCGCGCATCGCACGGACGTCCTCATCGCCGGCTCCCGCTCCGACGAGACCAACCTCGTCGTCTCGCTGCTGGCGAAGAAGCATTTCGCCATCCCGAGGGTGATCGGCCGGGTGAACAACTCGGCCAACGAGGACCTGTTCGGCGACGCGTGGGGGGTCGACGCGCTGGTCTCGCCGTCGACGGCGGTGGTCTCGCTGGTCAGGCCGCCGGCCTGAGGCACTGCCGGCGTCGGGGCCGGCCTCAGCCAGCGGGTCCGCCCGTCCCGAGCTGCTCGTCGACTGGCGCAGCTCGCCGAAGGATCCGTTGTGCGCCATGATCCGGGCGTTCATCGCGAACGGGTGCGTGTTCGAGACCGTCCGGCCGCCCGGGGCGGCCAGCCTGACGTGCGCGATGAGCGTCGCCGACTCGGCCTGCCTGGACTCGTGAATGAACTCCTGGTGCCTGAAGGCCGGCTCGGGCTGCTTGTCCAGCACCGGGGAACCCGCCTGGTCGGAGAACCCGATTCCGCTCCCGTCGGCATTCCGCCGGCTCTGAACCTCGACCGAGTCGGGAGCGTCAAGCAGCCAGAACGTCGCGCGGACCCGCGTGGTCCCGGCGGTCATCCCGAACAGCCGGCACATCGCCATCCCCTTCGGCGGCGTCCCTATCTTCGGCGGCGCGGGTGTCACAGCCCGAGCAGCCGCGCCGCGTTGTGATAGCAGACCGCGCGAAGCCAGTCCTCGCCCAGATCGAGCCTGGCCAGGGCGCGCAGCTGCCGGATATATCGATAAGGGATATTAGGGAAGTCGCTGCCGAGCAGAATCCGGTCCTGTGCTGCCGTCAGCCGGGGACGCAGCGCGGCCGGGAACGGCGCGATGCGATCCATGAAGTCCGTGAAGGCCATGGTGGTGTCCAGGTAGACACCCTGATACCGGGCGGCGAGGCTGAGGAAGTCCCCGTACTCCGGCGCCCCGAGGTGCGCGACGATCATGACCAGCCGGGGATGCCGCGCCAGCACCTCCGAGATCGGGCCGGGGCCGGTGAAGGCCCCGGGATGCGGGCCCGAGCCGCAGTGCACGACGGCGGGAACCTGCGCATCGGCGAGCATTCCCCACACCGGGTCGAGCAGCTTGTCCCGCGGGTCGTAGCCGCCGACCTGGACGTGCGCCTTGAACAGCCGCGCGCCCCCCTCGATCGCCGACACGACGTAGGCGCTGGCGCCCGCCTCGGGGAAGAACGTGGCGCTGTGCAGGGCGTCGGGCGTCCGGGCAGCGAAGTCCGCCGCCCACCCGTTCAGCCACGCTGCCATGTCAGGCTTGTGCGGGTACAGCAGCGCACCGAACCGGCGCACCCCGAACGCCCGCAGCAGCGCCAGCCGCTGCCGCTCGGGCAGCCGGTACGCGATCGGCCACGAGTCGCCGGCGCGACCGTCCTCGAAGAAGGCCCACACTTTGGCCAGCACGTTGTCCGGCATGAAATGGACGTGCACGTCGACCAGGCCGGGCAGCCCGAGGCCCTGCCAGAACGCCGTCACCTCCGCCGGCTCAGCACTGACATCCGGCCTGGCAATGACATCCCGCTCGGCGCTATCCTCCGGCTCCGCGCTGACACCCGGCTCGACGAGGTCCCGGTCGGCTTCTGGCGCAGGCGCTCCCTCCGTCGGCCTCATCGGCGGATCACCCAGTTCGGCCACTCCCCCAGTCTGGCAGCCCACGCCGGCCCGCTGGCGGCTACCCGGCACCCAGGCAGCGCAAGGCGCCACTGCCGCCCGGCGCCCTGTGCAACTGCTGCCCGGCGCCCTGTGCAGCCTGTGCAATTATCTAGTGAACCGATCTGTATTATCGATATCTCCTGCCGGTCCGGCCTTACGGGTGATTTGTTACCCGCGGCCCAATGCGCTTCCGGCGCGCGCCAGCCTGGCGATTCGCCGACCTGATGATTCAACTAATTCACGCTGGGTAGTCCAATGGCCGCAGAACTGTTTTTCGCTGGACCATAGACGAGTAACTAATGGAGCGTGAACAAGTGAGCGGCGTGGGCGCACTAGTCCTTACGCGCCTTAATCGGCTAAGTCCGATATAGCTGACTCGCTGACGCTGCATGCGACCTGTGAGGCTGCAGTAATTCATGAGACTCGCCCAGACCGACCCTGCCCACGCCCAGGCTGCCGCCGCGGCCTGGCCTGCGGCCGGCCCGACCGCACCTGGTCCGCGTCAGCAGACGGGACATCGGAGCCCATGTCAACCGTTGACTGGCCGTGCGCGTCCCGCTGGTGTGCTGATTGGGGCTTACGAGAGGCTCGGCGGCCGGCCGGCGGCGCCGGCCGGCCGTGCGGGCCGACGACTTGCACGCGGCCGCCGGCGCCGACATGCGCTGCAACGCGGGCAGACCGCGGTCCTGTCGATCGCCTCAGCAGGGCAGACGCAATCCGCGAGCGCCGGAAGTTGGACTTCTCGGCCAAGAACGGCACCGGACCCGCGCCGGTTTGTGATAATTTACCGCCGCAGGGACCCGAAAGGTCACGGAAGGCGCGGTCGCCCCCTCAGCCGCCGTGATCTCCCGTGTGAGCCGGACACCCCGACAGTCGCGTCAGCGGCGGCGTGGCGGTGAGCATTTAAAACTGTCGGCTCTTAGATTCTTCGCCAGGACAATGCCACCTAGTGGCAACCACACCCAAAAATGGAGGCTCAGATGAAGGTAATCGGTGCGGGGTTGCCGCGCACGGCTACTCTCACGCAGAAAATTTCCCTGGAGATGCTGGGGTTCGGCCCGTGCTATCACATGGTAAACATCCTGGCCGACCTCAGCCTGGTGCCGCAGTGGCAGGCCGCGTTCGACGGCGACGCCGACTGGCACGCGATCTTCGCAGGCAGCCAGTCGACGGCCGACTGGCCCGGCTCCTTCTTCTGGCGGGAACTGATCGAGGTTTACCCGGACGCCAAAGTGCTGCTCAGCGTCCGCAGCGGCGAGACCTGGGCGAACAGCATGAAGAACACCATCTGGGGTGTGTTCTACGACGACGTGCTCATGCGCACCCTGTCCGACGCACGCACCCACGTCGACCCGGGCTGGGCCGACTACTGCGAGCTCCTCAAGACGATGTGGCAAAAGAGCGGGCTCCTCGGCGAGATGACCGGTGTCTTTGACCCGGCCATCGTGGCGGCGGCATTTGATCGTTACAACGAAGAGGTCCGCGAGACAGTTCCCGCTGACCGGCTGCTCGAGTGGTCGCCCGGAGACGGCTGGGAGCCGCTCTGCAAGTTCCTCGACGTCCCGGTGCCCCAGGCCCCCGTCCCGCACGTCAACGACTCGGCCCAGTTCGCCGGCCGGATCATTGACGGCTCGATGGCGGCCCTGAACGCCTGGCACGCCAAGCAGCAGGCGGAGGCCGCGGCGAAATGAACTTCCGCGTCGGCACCCTGCGGAACAGGACCGAGGACAGGCAGCCGGGGGTTGGCAGCGAGCCGGGCACGCGCCTGGGGCTGCTGCTGACCGTCTGCTGCATAGCGCAGTTCATGGTGATCCTTGACCTGTCCATCGTCAACGTTGCGCTGCCCTCGATCCAGTCCGACCTCGGCTTCACTCCGGTCAATCTGCAGTGGGTCGTCGACGCGTACGCGATCGTCTTCGCCGGCTTCCTGATGCTCGGCGGGCGAGCCAGTGACAGGTTCGGGCCGCGGCGCATGCTCGCCGCGGCCCTGGTCCTGTTCGCCATCGCATCGCTGGCCGGCGGCGCCGCCACCAGCCAGGGAATGCTCATCGCCGCTCGCTCCCTCCAGGGGCTGAGCGGGGCGCTGATGGCGGCCTCGTCGCTGGCGGCAATCGCCATGTCGTTCCCGCAGGGCCCCGCGCGGCATCGCGCGATCGCCCTGTGGGGAGCGATGAACGGCGCAGGCGGCGCGGCCGGAGCGCTCTTCGGCGGGATCATTACCCAGGAACTCGGCTGGCGCTGGGTGCTGCTGATGAACCCGCCGATCGGCGTCGCGGCCGCGGGCGTGGCCTGGGCCGTGATCGCCGAAGGTGCCAAGAGGGAAGGGGGCTGGCGCAGCTTCGACCTGCCGGGCGCGGTGACCCTCACTCTCGGGCAGATCATCCTGGTGTACGGGATCGTGGAGGCGGGCACGCACGGCTGGGGATCTCCGCTGTTCTACGTCCCCCTGATCATCGCGATCGTGCTGTTCGTGCTGTTCGGCGTCATCGAGGCGCGCTGGGCGACGGCTCCGCTGATCCCGTTCAAGGCGATCACCAAACCGCTGGCTGATGCCAACACGATCGTGTTCGTCTTCAGCGCGGCGCTGCTGCCGATGTGGTTCGTGAGCTCCCTGTACCTCCAGGAAGTGCTCGGGCTCTCGCCGCTGAATGCGGGCCTCGCGTTCTTCCCGATGGCGCTGGTGATCATGATCACCGCCCGGCAGGCCGGCAAGCTGGTCGGGATCTTCGGCCTCCGGGCAGTGCTGACCTCCGGCCTGGTCCTGCTGGCGAGCGGGCTGCTGCTGTTCGCCAGGATCGGCCCGACCGGCAGCTCGCTCGGGTACGTCGTGCTGCCCGGCATGCTGGCGGCGGCCGGCATCGGGCTGTCCGTGGTGGCGTCGACCATTTTCGCTACTCAGGCCGTCCAGCCGGCCCAGGCGGGCCTGGCCTCCGGCCTGGTCAACACCTCGCGGCAGGCGGGCGGCGGGCTCGGCATCGCCTTGCTGATCTCGTTCGCGACGTCCTACACCACGCACCTGATCGGGCACAACAAGCCAGTTCCTGACGCCCTGACCGCCGGTTTCCGGCTGGCGTACCTGATCGCGGCCGGTCTCGCGGCCCTGGCGGCGCTGCTGTCGTTCATGATGCTGCGCCACGCCCAGGCCCCGGCGCATCAGGCGGCTGCCCAGCCTGCCGAGACCGACAAGCCAGCCAAGCCAGCGGCCGCGCCGGCGAGGATACCCGTGCACTGGCGGCTGCCCGTCGTCGTGCTCGGCGTGCTCGCGGTGTTCGCCCTGGTCGACTTCAGGTTCGCCGCACATCCCGGCGCTCCGGTCGGTGCCTACAAGGTCGATGGCGCGTACACCTATCAGTCCGCGCCCGGCCTGCACCCGCCCATCATCCGGACGGCCTCGCGTGCCACCGGCACTCCCGCACCCGGCTACATCCTGACCGGGAACTTCTACGACCTGACCAAGCCCCCGATGACGGGTCAGAGCGGGCCGCTGATGCTCGACAACAGCCTGCAGCCGGTGTGGTTCAGGCCGGTGCCGACCAACGTCGTCGCCTCGAACCTCGATGAGCAGGCCTACCACGGCCAGCCGGTCCTGACCTGGTGGCAGGGCGTGGTCACCAACACGGGCCAGACATCGAGCGGCAAGTACATCGTGGTCAACCAGCACTACAAGACCATCGCCACGCTCAAGGGCACCGACGGGTGGGTCCTGACCCTGCACACGATGGTGATCGACGGTGATGACGCCTGGGTGACGGCGAACAAGAACGTGCCCATGAACCTGTCGAAGTGGGGCGGCGTCTACAACGGCACCCTCGTCGACTCCGCGGTGCAGGAGTACAACCTCGGCACCGGCAGGCTCGTGCGCTCCTGGGACGCGTACCAGCACATCGGGCTGGGCGACTCGCACTCACTGCCGCCCGGCAACGGGTTCCCGTGGGATGCCTACCACGTCAACTCGATCGACGTGCTCGGCAAGAACGCGGTCCTGGTCTCCATGCGGGATACCTGGGGCGTGTACAAGATCAACACCACGACCGGCAAGATCGACTGGACGCTCGGCGGCAACCACTCGGACTTCACGTTCGGCAAGAACGCCGAGTTCAAGTACCAGCATGACGTGACGCTGCTGCCGAACAACGAGCTCAGCATCTTCGACGATCACTGCTGTTTCCTGGAGAGCGGCGGCACCTACCTGGCTCCGACCGGGCCGTCCCGTGCCGAGGTGCTCAAGCTCGACCCGGCCAGCCGGAGGGCGACCCTGGTCAGCCAGTACCGGCACCACGACGAGGACGGCCGCCAGGGCACCGACGCGTCGTACATGGGTTCGGCCGAGCTGCTGCCGAACGGAAACGTGTTCGTCGGCTACGGCAACCTGCCGTTCTTCGCGGAGTACAGCAAGTCCGGCCAGTTGGTCATGGACGCCCTGTTCCCCGGTTCTGACCTGTCCTACCGGGCGATCAAGATCCCGGCGGGCCGGTGGGTCGGCCTTCCGCTCGCCCCGCCCAGCGCCGCGGCGCGGCAGCCCGGCGGGAAGACGACCGTCTACGCGAGCTGGAATGGCGCCACGCAGGTCTCCTCCTGGCGGGTGCTGGCGGGCGCGAGTGCCAGTCAGCTGTCCGTCGTGGCGACCAAGGCCAAGTCCGGTTTCGAGACGGCCATCCCGGTAAGCCAGAACTTCGCGGCTTACAAGGTCCAGGCGCTCGATGCCAGCGGCAAGGTCATCGGCACCTCCAGGGTCTTCGGATCGGGGAGCTAAGACGGTCGGCCGATAACGGCATAGGGCGCATGGCGTAACATACGTGCCTGCCAGAAAGGCCGGGTACGTCGGCGGAAAGGAACGCAGTGGAGTACGCATCAGTCCGATCGAAGTCAGCTTCGAAGATGCCCAGGTACCTGCGCGGGCTGCTGGTAGCCGTCGCTGTGATCGGCACGGCGCTCGGCGCGGCGGCATGCGGTCCGGGCTCCCACCCGCAGCACAAGCACACGCAGAGCGGCCCCGGCGGATATTAGCCAGCGGCGAGGCCGGCGGGCCGTGCCGGAGAGCACCGGCCCGCCGGCACACCCGGGCCTGCTGCCTGCTCAGGTTCGCGCTGCGGGAACGGGCCGGCCGAGCGGCATCTGCTGAGTGATGCAGTGCGGGCCGCCGCCACCGTAGGACAAGGCGGCACCGGGTACTCCGACCACCTCGCGATCCGCGAACACCTCGCTCAGCCGGGCGAGCGCCACCTCGTCGGACGGCGACCCGGCCACCGGGACGACCACGCCGCCATTAGCGAGGTAGCAGTTCAGGTACGGCACGTCGAGCCGCTCGCCGGCAGCCGACGCCGCAGCCGTGACATCGAACTGGATCACCTTCAGTGTCCTGCCCCTGGCATCGGCGGCACCGGCCAGCCGGGCCAGGTTCTCCCGCGCCGAACCGTAGTTCTCGTGCTCCTCGTCGCCCGGCACGAGCAGCAGCAGTTCTGCTGGCCCGGCGTACTGCGCGATCCCGTCGACGTGGCCGTCAGTGTCCCGGTCGGGAAACGCGACCAGCCACAGCACCCGGTCGATCCCCAGGTAGTCACTCACCACCTGCTCGAACAGCCCGCGCGAGGCACCAGGATTGCGGTTGGGATCCAGCACAGGTCCTTCGGTGGTGACCAGCGTCCCCTCGCCGTCGGTGAAGAACGCGCCGCCTTCCAGCACGAACGGAGCCCGGTAGCACCTGGTACCGAGCACGTCGGCGAGTGCCCGGCCCAGGGCAGCGTCGTGGTCGTAGGGAAGGTACTTGCCGCCCCATGAGTTGAAGCCGAAATCGACGGCCGCCACATCGCCCTGGTCGCTGGTGACGAAGACCGGGCCGCTGTCCCTGGTCCACGAGTCGTCGATCTCGATCTCGGCCACCTGCACCGACGACCCGCAGTGGTCGATCACGTCGGTCGCGTCGCCGGGCCGGCAGATCATCACGACGGGCTCGAACCCGGCGATCGTCCGGGCGACCTCGGCGTAGTCCAGCTTCGCCTGCCCGAAGAGGTCGCCCCACAGGCTCCGCCTGGCTGGCCATGCCATGAAGCAGCACTGGTGGGGCTCCCACTCGGCTGGCATGGCGAAGCCGTCAGCCCGCGGCGTGCTCGCTTGCATCATGGTGTCGTCCTTTCAGGCGAGCAGGTAGCGGCGGGACAGCGGAACCTCGCTAACCGGTTCGGCGGCCAGCACCCGGTCGCCGAGCCGCACGGTACCGTCGGCCGGATCGATAACGATCGCGGGGCACGCACGTCCCGCGATCAGGTCCGATCGGCGGACCGTTCGGGTGCCGGACACCGGCACGAGGCGCCGCTCGCCGCCGAGCCGGGCCGCGATGCCGGCCTCCACGGCGGCGCGCGATACGAAGGTCACCGACAGCGAGGCCGGCGTGCGCCCGTGCCCGCCCCAGTGGGCACCGTACCGGCGCGGTTCGGCGCCCTCCACGGCGGCGTTCCCCTCTCCCAGCGGCCCCCAGGCGAAGTGGCCCGACTTGAGGATCAGCTCCGGCCGGACGCCGAAGTAGCCGGGGCGCCACAGCACGATGTCGGCTAGCCGGCCAGGCGCCAGCGTGCCGACCTCTCCCGACACGCCGTGGGTGATGGCCGGGTCGATCGTGTACTTGGCCAGGTACCGCAGTACCCGCTCGTTGTCGTCCGGGCCCAGGCCGTCATCGGCGAGCGATGCCTGCGGACGGGGCACGGTCCTGCGGACGCCAGGCGCCTCGGGCCAGCCCGCGCCGCCCTGGCTGGCGCGCCAGGCCTTCATGATATGAGCGAGCTGCCAGCTCCGCCTGATCGTCTCGCCGATCCTGCCCATCCCCTGCGAGTCGCTGTTGATGATGCTGATCGCGCCAAGGTCGTGCAGCGGCCCCTCGGCGGCCATCGTGGCCTGGCGGACCCGCTCGGCGGCGAGCTGCAGGTCATCAGGGTCCGCACCAGAGCCGCCGTGCACCGCCAGGATCATCTCAGGATGCTCGGCCGCCGTGCCGACGCCGTACGGAATGGTCGGCGTCGTCGACGAGCAGATGATGCCAGGCTCGCGCACCAGGCCGATCAGGTCGGGGATGTGGCCGCCGCCCGCGCCCTCGACGTGGTACGCGTGCACGGTCCGGCCGGCGATGGCGGCCACGGTGTCCTCGATCTCGCAGGACTCGTTCAGCCCGTCGGTATGCAGCGCCACGGCCACGTCGAAGTCATCGGCCACGGTGAGGACCGCGTCGATGATCTCCGGGTAGGCCCCCCAGTCCTCGTGGATCTTCAGCCCGATCGCGCCGGCCTCGATGACCCGCTGCACCGCCGACGCGGCTTCGGTCCTGGCGCTGGCCTGCAGTCCGAGGTTGACCGGCAGCTGCTCGAAGGCCAGCAGCGTCGCGGTCATCGCCGCGGGCGGCTCCTCGAAACCCGCGGTGATCAGCGTCGTCACCCCGGCGGCCAGCGCGACCGGGATCAGCCTGGGCGTGATCAGATGCACGTGCGAGTCCACCCCGCCCGCCGTCGCGATCAGGCCGTACCCCATCACCGGCAGCGTGTTCGGGCCGATGGTCAGGTCGACGCCGCTGGTGACGTCCGGGTTGCCGGCCCGGCCGATCCCGACGATCCGGCCGTCCTTGACGCCGATGCTGGTCTTGACCACGCCGAGCAGCGGATCAACGACGAGCACGCCCGCGATCAGGACGTCGAGCTCGCTGTCGGCACTGGCCCGGTCCTGCTGGGTCATCCTGGAGCGGATGTTGCGGGCATAGCCCCAGACCGGCTCGTCGCCGTAGCCGACGTGGTCGTCCTCGACCCGCAGCCACAGGTCGGTGTCACCCAGCCTGACCCGGTCGCCGGTGGTCGGCCCGAACTTCGCGCTGTAGTCGCCCTGGCGCATCGATGCCTCGCTCACGACCCGGCGCCGCCCGCGCTGCCGCCGAGAGCCACCAGGTCTACCTCCCTGCTCTGGCCCGGCGCCCAGCGGACCGAGGCTCCAGCCGGGATGTCGAGCCGGTAGCCGGCCGCAGCGGCGCGGTCGAACTCAAGCCGCGCGTTGACCCGCCAGAACGGATAGTGCGAGGAGACCCTGATCGGCCGGGCGGACCGGCTCACCACCGTGATCCGCCGGCGCGGACGGCCGGGCGAGAGGACCACGTCGCGCTCCGGGCTGCGAACCGCGCCGGGCTCGGTCCGGCCGGTCATGGCTGTCCCCACGGCTCGCGCAGCACCACCAGGCGCATGCCGTCATCCATCAGCACCTCGAGCCTGATCTCGGGCACCAGGGCCGGTATCCCGTCCATCAGGTCCTCGAGCCGGACCGCCCGGCGGCCCGCGGCGAGCACGCCGTCGAGCGAGGCCCCGGACCGGGCCGCCCGGTGCATCTCGTCGCAGATCAGCGCGGTCACCTCCGGGGCATTCAGGCTGGCACCGTCGGCCAGCGACCGGCGCGCGAGCTCGGCGGCGGCGTAGATCGCCAGCCGGTCTTCCTCGGTCGGGGTCAGGTACATGTTCGCGCAGCCTCCGGGTGACACGGCAGTGAGCCGTAAAGTCTGCGTCATATAGCACCGCAAACTCTTCGCTTAACCGCAAACTCTTCGGCTACGTACCCAGGATGGGCAGCGGCTACGACCAGCGCCTGCCGACCCGCGCGCAGGAGAACACGCATTCGGCGCCATCTATCCGCGAGGGCCAGCCAATCAGACGCCGCGGTCACCGGCTCGAACGCAGGGAGACCTCGGGATTCGCCACGATCGCGCACCACGGCTGAGCCGCCAGTCGCCCTGGACCACGTAGCGGGCGGCGGCCCTGTGCTGACGCCCGGCGAACAGGCGTTGACCCTCAGGCGACAAATCGCTAGTCCGCCCGCCGCCTGGCACCGGCTCGCTGCGGTGGCACGTCGACCAGCAGCGGGAGTACTACCGGTGGGCGCTGGCCGATGACGGCATCCAGATTCCGATCATCGAGCGCAGCCTGCGCTGGCTGGACGAGCACTGGCCGGCCGAGACCGGGCCTGATGTCCTGTCCTGGGGCGACGCGAGGATCGGGAACATCATCTACCGCGGTTTCACCCCGGCAGCCATCCTCGACTGGGAGATGGCCGCGCTCGGCCCGCGCGAGCTTGACGTCGCCTGGTTCATCTTCCTGCACCGGTTCTTCCAGGACATCGCCGAGTTCTTCGAGCTGCCCGGACTGCCGGACTTCTTGCGCCGCTCCGAGGTGGAGCGCTGCTACGCCGAGTTCAGCGGCTACTCCCTGCGGGACATGGACTTCTACCTGATGTACGCGGCGCTGCGGCACGCGATCGTGATGTCCAGGGTCAAGCGCCGGATGATCCACTTCGGCGAGGACCAGGTCCCGGCCGACATCGACGACTACGTGATGCACCGGGCAAGCCTGGAGAAGCTGCTCGCCGGAACCTACCGATGGGACTGAGACCGTGTCGCTAGCCACTGGGCCGATACCGCTCGACGAGTACCCGATCCACCAGATACCGCTGCCGATGAGCCGGGTGGCGAGCAGCGACCGGAACTTCTACGACCGCTGCTACTTCAACGCCCACGACCGCTCCGGGGACATCTTCCTGGTGACCGGGCTTGGCGTGTACCCGAACCTCGGGGTGATCGACGCCTACGCGGCGGCCAGGGCCGGAGACCGGCAGTGGAGCGTCCGCTTCTCCGACGTCCTGGCTGAGCGCGGCATGGACCAGCAGGTAAGCGGCTACCGGATCGAGGTCGTCGAGCCGCTGCGCAAGCTGCACCTGACCTGCCAGTCCCCCGACTCCAGCCTGGACTTCGACCTGCACTGGACCGGCTCGTTCCCGGCGGTGCAGGAAGACTCGCACCTGCTGATGTCGGGCGACCGCCCGATCGTCGACTCGTCGCGGTTCTGCCAGCTAGGCAGCTGGAGTGGCCGGCTGCGGGTCGGCGACCGGGAGTTCGACGTCAGCGACGACCGCTGGTCAGGGGCCAGGGACCGGTCCTGGGGGATCAGGCCGGTCGGCGAGCCCGAGCCCCCGGGGCGGGCGGCCGAGACCCTGACCGGGTTCTGGTGGCTGTACATGCCGCTGCGCTTCTCGTCCTGCGCGCTGATCGTGATCCTGCAGGA
>DATKQH010000377.1:0-6074 GCA_035532775.1 Streptosporangiaceae bacterium | reverse complement strand
TGGTATGGCACCATCCCGTACCCCTCAGTGGTAGCGCCTTCCTTGCCCTCGTTGATGACCGCATCGCGTTTGACCCCGCCGCTGACAGCAGGGATGACCTGGTATGCCTCGACGAAGCTAGTCACCGCCCGGGCGATCTTTGGCTGCCACGGCCACTCCTTTCGGGCGAAGAACACGCCGTGCACCAAAGCCACCGGATCCAGGGCGAAACACGTGCGGGCGACCGAGCGATAATCCAAGGGGCGTCCGACAGCGAGCCCTAGCCGGTCCAGCATCCATTTCTTGCCTTCCTCGCCGTCAACCTTGCCGTTCATCACATAAGCGGACGCGAGCCGGTGGGCTTCCAGCCGGCTGGACGACAAGAACGCGCCGTCCGGGCTGACGATGCGTACATACGGCAGCGCCGACAGCGCATCGACCTGATCAGCGCTGGATTCGTCCCAGGTGGTGGCCTCAAGCCGGTTGGCCATCGACTGCGCGGACTCGACGAGCAGCGCCTTGCCGCCGTCCGCCGTGTCGAACTCGGCGGCGCCGAGGTCAGGGAATCCGGTGGGCTGGAACCGGCGCCCGGCCAATGGCACCAGGTCGACCTCGAGCACGGTACGTTGCGCGTTCATGACATCTCCTCTGCTAGTTCGGGGGTAACGGTGTCTTCCATCAGGCCTACGCCGCTCATCTCGTCTGACGAGTCGGCCAGGTCAGCTTTGATCTTGATCGCGAAATAACGCCCCATCAGTGCAGGAGCGCCGAGGCAGCGCGGCACGAGCGCAGCTGCGAGGGCAGTCCCGTAGGCGCGGCGGTCTGCGGCTAGGCTTCCGTTCGCGGCGCGTACGGGAAGCGTCGGCACGCCATCCCAGCCCGCTTGGCGGAGTCGGCGAAGAGCATCGACATGAACAGCCTCGACTTGCCCGGCGGCCAACCGCACGGCCCAATCCGGCCCGAGGGCCAACGGCGGCGCAGCGGAGTCCTTGCTTTCTGCCAGGCCGTTAGCGAGCGGGTGCAGCAGGGCGAGCGTCGGTATCAGCGGCACCGGTCCGGGCACAGCCCAGACCGGCCGGACGCCGCGCCAGTCCAGCGCCAGGCAGGCACGCAACCAGGCGTCCAGCTCCGTATCATCGAGCAGCCCGCCCGCTAGGGCGTGCAGATCAGCCGCGGGCACGGGAATGCCCTGACGGAACGTCGGCACGCCACGAAAGGCAGCACCGCCCGACTCGCCGGAGGCAACCTCGTCGGCGGCGGTGCGGCTGCGCCAGGCAAGCACGTCCGCCAGCACCTGCAGCAGCGGCCGGATCCCGAAGCCAGGCACCACCGCGGCATCCCGCCAGTGTCCGTCCCGATGAACTCGGTCTGCCGGGTTGCCGGGGTCCAGCGGCAAGAGGATCTGCCGCATGCTGCGCGCTGCGGAGCGTGCCTGGCCCGGCCGGGTAGCGCAAGACGCGATGCCGACCGCGATCCTCAGCTCAGCGCATTGCTCGTCGGCGAGGACGCGCAGGAACTCGGCAGCGCCCGGAGCCTTCCGAACCGGAATCTGCTCTCGCGCCCGCCCGCTGCGACCTACCGTCTGCTCCAGCGACGTCAGCGCGGCCAGCAGATCCCGGAGCGGAAGCGTCCCGCCGTCGCGCGCGTATCGCAAGTGCGCGGCGTCGAACTGGCGCACCGCGGCTCCCACGGCCCTGGACGCATTGCCACGTGGGATCCACGAAACCCAGTCCTCGATCAGGGCAGCCAGTCGTACGTCCGGTCGATCAACAACCTGGACTCGGTCCAGCGGCACGGCGACGAACGCCAGGCCGTTGCGCTGCTGCAGTCCGTAGCGGACGAACTCGCTGACCCCACGGGCGACGCCTAGCGCGCGGGTCGCGGCATAGAAGTCGACGGCCCGCCGCGCGGGGCGACCGCGCCAGGAGGCACGGGCCTCACCGAACAGCTGGCTGATCTCGGCTAGCGTGCAGGAGCGAGACCACACGGGCACCCAGACCTCGCCGCGCGACTCCTCACCCTCCGCGCCGCTTACCGACCCGTCCGGTGAGTACGAGACGGTGAAGGGCATCGCGGCCCGTCCGGCTGCGTGCTGGTGCCGGCGCGACGTGCCCGAGGCAAAGAGCAGGGCACCCTCGACGAGCAGCACGTACTCCCATGGGTTGACTAGCGAAGCCGCCGCGCCGAACGGCGACGAGCCCTGCCCTCCGGCCCCAGCCGGGTCAAACTGACCGACCGGCGCTCCAGCCAGCCGCTCCGTCTCCGTGTTCTCCAGCAGGTCCCGGGCGCGCGCCAGGGACCGCGCACGGCCAGTGACCGAGGCTTCGAGCACCACAAGCAGTTGCTCGTGGAAGTTGGTCGAGAAGTCCAGCCGACCGTCATTGCCGCCGGTACCAAGCAGTGGCGGAAATAGCGCCTTGTCGGCCGCGAGTACCACGCAGGCGTCGATCCAGGGCAGCAGCGAATCCGGGCAGCGGTTACGGAACTCCTGTACGACGCGTCGCTTGTCGCTGCCTTTGCCGTCTTCCGCAATCCAGCCTGCGGAGTGCGCGCGGCGGACGACATCCTCCGCTGCGCTGACTGCGGTCCTAAACTCCGCTAGTCGCGGCGACTGATCCGCCAGCAGACGTGTCAGCCGCTTCTTCGGCTCAACATCCTTAGGACCGAAGCCGCTGCCGCCATTCCAAGGGCTGAGCACAGGCGTGGGCACGTACTCGTCAGTCAGCCAGCGGGCTACATCTGCCACCGTGGTGTCGATAACCAGGCCATCAGGGCTCCACGCGAAGGTCGCCGCAGGATCGGACTGCTCACCGACCAACCGGACCAGGCCTAGGCCAGCCAGGTAGCTAGCCAGCGGTTCGGGTCGCAACCCGGCGAGGACACGCCTCGCCACCGTGCTCTCTGCTGTCACCGTGCCAGCTCCAATCCGGCGCTCGCACGCCAGTCAGCGACCCGCACTACCGTCTCTAGATAGGCGAGAACGAACGGCCCGTACTCATCCCGCAGCGATAGCGCGGTCCTGGTCCAAGAGCGGTCACCGCCGAGGCTGAACTGCTCTAGGTCCACGATCAGCTCAGCGGCGGGCTGGTCGAGCAGGGGCGGTATGGACCAGGCCGAGTCCTGCTCAAGACCCAGAAGCACACCCGAGCTGGTTTGGTCCGGATCGCGTGCCTGGAGCCGCAGCTTGCCGTGATGGGCCAGCACGAGGTACCGGGTAAGATTCAAGTCAGCCGCGCCGTCCACCAGCCCGTGCAATGGCCCGTCGATCAGCAACAAGGACGCCAGCTCATGCCGGAAGGCCACGGCCTTGGCGAACCTGAGCCGACCATCTCGATCGGACTTAGCCCACGGTCGGTCAGCTTCGATCCTTTCCCGGTCATCGGCTACAGCCAGCGCGCACAGGGCGTCTTGCCAGATCTTGTGAGCTTTACCGGCGTCATGCAGGTACGCGGCGCTGACAATGGCGCGCGACGCGCGATCCGGCAGGCCAGGCACGATCACTGACAGCAGCGCAGCGGCGTGATCGCGCGTCTCCTCACTGTGCTGCCGCAACGACACCCATTGACGCTGGGCCACGCTGGCAGAGTCGGCGCGGAACGCGTCTTCAGCGCCCGCCGCCGGCTCCGCTCTCGTAACTAGCACCGGGCTACTGGTTACCGGCCCGCGCGATGCCGGGTCGAAGCCGATCGCCGGGTCGTAACCGCCGTCTGCTGCCGCCACGAGCAGTACCTCGCCCGGCCGCGCACGCCCCTGGGTCGTCACTCTGGTCCAGCGGTCTCGCACCTGATCAATCCGCCAGACCGGGACACGCTTCGCAAGCGCGGCGACCTCGCCCAAGGGCGCCCGGCAGCGCCACTCACCAGGCGGGGCCTTGGCGTCGGCGGGCGGTTGTCCGTCCGCAGCAGGCCGGCCGTCCACTAGCTCGGGGTTCCAGGTAGCCCATATGAGCTGGGCGTCCAGCTGATCGGCATCGCGCACGTACGGAGCTACATCCACGTCGGCGCCGCTCAGGTCCGGAGCAGTGTCGAACAGCCCGACCAGATCGAGCCGACGCAGCACAGCGACGGCCGGCTCGGTGACAGCGACATCGTGGCCTAGCAGATCCTCACCCGTCACCGACTCGCCTTCAAGAGCCCCCAGTTCGGCAACTGAGGCAGCGATGTCGCGTTCCTCGTACGGATGGTGCTTAGCGGGCGGGATCCAGCAAAGCTCCGCGCCGTCGATCCTTCCAGTGCGGTTACAGCGCCCGGCTCGCTGCACAATGCACGGCCACGGCGCAGCCTCGGTCACCAGCAAAGCCGCGTTGAGGTCGAGCCCGGCCTCGACGACCTGAGTCGCGATCACGATGTGCCCGGCCTCGCCTGGTGGGCCGGTGATCTTCTGTGTCAGCGCCTGACGCTCATGGCCGCGGAACCGGGAGTGAATCAGGGTCCGCGTCGCGGCCCCGGCCGGAATCGCGGCATACACCTTCCTGGCGGCCTCCACAGTGTTCAGCACGACAAGCGTGAGGGTGCCTGGGCTGTGCCGCTCGGCAGCTGCGACAGCGAGCGCATGATAGGCACCCGGCTCCACGGCCAGTCGCCTAACGATGCGGCGGGCGCCGAGCCGCACCGCCAGCTCGCCTGTCCGCTCGCCCGGCTCGATCACCAGCACGTCTTGCCGTCCCGGCGCCGGGTTGTCGACGGTGTGCAGCAGTGACGCTGACACGGTCGCCGACATGCAAGTGAGCCTGAACGGCTCCGCCGTTCCGAACGACTCCGCGAACGCCGCCAGCTGGCGCAGTGTCGTGGTCGACTCCGGGCATAGCTGGATTTCGTCGATGACCCAGTGCGCGCCATTCGTAACCAGCGCGAAATCGATCGGGTAGGTCGCCCGGCCGATCCCGTACCCACGATTCAGGGCCTTGCTCACAAGGGAATCGACCGTGCCGATCACGATCGCCGGGCGATGCATGTCCCGCCGCCATTGCCACTGAGTCGCGCCCTCGCCACCCATCACCACATGCAGCGCGACCTGATCGGCCAGCCCAAGCTTGTCCAGCCAGCTACCCGCTTCAGCCGCCACCTGTTCGACCAGGCTGCGCTGTGGTAGCGCGTAGATGAGCCGACGCGGCGTCACGGCCCGGTCTGACGCGTACAGCCGCCGCCATAGCCAGGCCAGCACGATCCCCGTCTTGCCAGCCCCAGTCGGCGCCTGCACCACCGCCGGCAGACCATTAGCCGCCAACCGCACCTGGTACCCATAAGGTAGGTAGCCGGTCGCCGTGTGGAAGAACTCCTCGAACCTCTCCACATTCGTTCCCTTCAATAAGACTCGACCTGGGGGCCAGGTTCGCCGCAGATCAATGGAAGACGGCTAGGAACTCCGACACGACCCGACCACCCGCTTGACCGATCACTGCGGCGATGATCACGACGAACAAGGTGATCTTGATCCATACGGACCAACATTGCTTGCCGAGCCATGCAAGGAACGCGGGCAACGAGTCGGGCTCGGTGGAACTCTCGATCGAGGTCCGTCGAACTCGACTTCGTCGCATCCACATAGCGTAGACAAAGACCAATCGCTACGGCTCATAAACATGAAACTGGCGAGCTCGCCTATCGGGCTGTCCCCGCATCTCATCAACTTGGATACCCTCCTACTGGGGGTTGGAGGCCAACTCCGGCGGGGCTCCATTGCGGCATGAGTCGTGGCGATTGCCCGCCCGGCAAGCATGACGTGTTCTGCGGCCGTGGGTCGCAGCTCCACCGCCGTCCGGGGCCAGCCATGAGTTGGCCCCGGACAACCCTTGACCCATGTTGCAGCGAACCGATAACTCAAGATCTTCCGCTGGCTTGTGTTCCCGGACTGCAGCACACTGACGGTGCGAGGCCACGATGGACACCAGAACGCATTCATGAAGCACGCACCCGATGCTTCACCAGGGAGGCCATGACAGCCTGGTTGGCCTCCCAGCCGTCAGGGAACTTGGCCGGGACGTTGATATGGACCGGTTCGGTCGACGGGTGGGCGTCGAGCAGTTCAGGAATGCCGACTCGGGCCACGACGATGCAAGCGTGCCGGTGCCGCGAGGTGAGCACGCACAGCCGACC
>DATKQH010000376.1:0-69415 GCA_035532775.1 Streptosporangiaceae bacterium | reverse complement strand
CACCGGCTGTGGGGTGAGGACGACGTGAGCGGCGAGTGGGATGGCCGCGTGTTCAGGCACGTCCGCATGCTGCCTCACCCCGAACCCCGTCCGAAGGTGCTCATCGGCGGCTACGTGGACCGTGTGCTCAAGCGGGTGGCGACTCGCAGCGACGGATGGCTGACTTACTTCTACACAGCCGAATCCTTCGCCAGATCCTGGGCCAAGGTGCGAGGATTCGCCGAGCAGGCGGGGCGTGACCCCGGCCAGCTGTGCAACGTGGCGCAGCTGCCGCTGTGCATCGGCTCCTCATTCGAGAGCGCCACAAGCCTGGCATACGACTACGTCGCGGAGTACTTCGATACGCCCGAATGGAGCGAGTCGAGCTCGGACAGCGCGATCCGGGGTACGCCCGAGCAGTGCGCCGAGCAGATCGCAGCACACATAGAGGCTGGCGTCCAGCACATTGTCTTCTGTCCGGTCAACTACGATGCCGAGCAGGTCCATCGCCTAGCCACAGAGGTCTTGCCGCTGCTCGGCTGTGCTCTGCCGGGAGCGGCGTGATGGTTGGCGGGACGTTCCGTGAGGCCAGAGCCGAACGCGAGGGAACAGAGCGGCGGGTCACGGACAAGCGGATGACCGCATCCCAGGCGGTGTCGCTCGTCTCCGACGGCGATCACGTCGCCATCGGCGGGACCCTTTACTCGCGTACGCCAATGGCGCTCGTGTTCGAGTTGCTCCGGCAGCGCCGTCGGCACTTGACACTTTCCAGACCGCTCGCCTGTTACGAGGTCGAGCTCTTCCTGGCCACGGGCGCCGTCGAGCGGATCGTCACTAGCTGGGTCGGCATCGGTCTGCCGTGGGGACTGGCACCGATCTTCCGGCATTACGTCGAGAGCGGCGCTGTGACTTATGAAGAGTGGAGTCATCTCGCGATCGGACTGCGTTACAAGGCTGGGGCGATGGGCGTACCTTTCCTGCCGGGGCTGAGCATGCTCGGTTCGGATATCGCCCGGACGGTCGGCCTTCAGACTGTGACTTGTCCCTACTCCGGTGAGCGGCTAGCCGCGCTGCCAGCGCTCAACCCCGATGTGACTCTCATCCACGTACATCGTGCCGACATGTTCGGCAACGTCCAGGTCGACGGATACCGCCATATGGACGTTGACATGGCACGTGCGGCGCGCAGGGTCATCGTCAGCGCGGAGCGCATCGTGAGTCAGGAGGAGATCTGTGCGCAGCCGTCAGCGACGATGCTGCCGCACTTCGCCGTCGACGCGGTGGTCGAGGCGCCGCACGGTGCCTACCCGCATGAGTGCTATGGCGCATACGAGGCCGACGTGGATCACTTCGACGCCTATGTCAAGTCTATCCGGGAGCACGGCATAGAGGCCGGGCGACGTTATGTCGAGGAGCATGTCGACGGCAACCCTGATTTCGCCGCATTCCTGGACCGGGTCGGCCCGGAGCGGCTGACGGCGCGGGCGGCGGGCGCGGAAGAGCTGATGCCGCGATGAACGACGTCACCGCTGAGGAACTGATGGCGATCACCGCCAGCCGACTGCTCGCCGACCACAAGGTGGTTTTTGCTGGCGTCGGAATGCCGTTGCTCGCCTCGGCTGTCGCGCGGCACCGGCAGGCACCTAACCTCACCATCGTCCTCGAAGGCGGGATCATCGGGACGCGTCTGCTGCCAGGGCATCTACCGATTTCGACCAATGAGATGCGGGCTGCCTACGGCGCCCAGATGCTGACCGACATCACTGATATTTTCCTGTTCGCCCAGCGGGGCTATTTCGATTACGGTTTCCTTGGCGCTGCCCAGGTCGACCAGTACGGGAACATCAACACCAGCGTGATAGGCAGCGTCGAGCACCCCAAAGTCCGGCTTCCAGGCAGTGGCGGGGCCAACGACATCATCTCGCTGTGTAACGAGATCTTCATCGTCACGCAGCACGAGCCTAGGCGCTTCGTCCAGCAGGTCGACTTCATCACCAGTCCCGGTTACCTCTCCGGCGGAGACAGCCGCGAGACGGCCGGCCTGCTGTTCGGCAAGATCGGCGCGGTCGTGACGGACCTCGCGCTGATGGACTTTGAACCGAGCAGTCGGCGCATGCGATTGCGCGGGCTGCAGGCGGGGGTCACCGTCGAACACGTGCAGCGCCAGACGGGATTCGACTTGCCGGTGACCGATGACCTGGAGGAGTTGGCACCGCCGTCGCCGGACGAACTTGAGATCTACCGCACGCTACGTGACGGGCTCGCGGTCAGCCAGCCCACCACCCCCGACCTGACCAGTTCAGCCACCGTGAGGCCAGTATGAGCACCCAGGCCGCCCGCCGTATCGGACTGATGATCCCCTCGTCCAACACCATGATGGAGGTGGACTTCGTCCGGGACGTCCCGGCCGGCAACTCGGTACATACCGCCCGGATGTTCATGGCGGACACCACGCCGGAGGGCGAGATCCGGATGCTGGACGAGTTCGCGCTCCCCGCCGCCCGTGACCTCGGCACAGCTCACCCTGACCTGGTGGTCTTCGGTTGCACCAGCGCCGGCGCCCTCCGGGGTAATGACTACGACACCGGATTGTGCCAGCGGATCAGTGATCTGACCGGTGCGCCGACGGTGTCGACGATTCGCTCGGTCCGGGAGGCCATCGAGGCTTCCGGTGCCAGCCGCATTGGGGTGATGACGCCATACGTCGATGAGCTGAACGAGAAGATCAAGGAGAGCATTGAGGCCGATGGGGTGGAGGTGGTGCGGATCGCGGGTCTCGGCATGACGGAGAACTTCGAGATCGCACGGGTCACGCACGAGGACATCATGGATTTCGCCGTCCGCGCCCTCGGGGATCTGGCCGCCGACGGATCAATCGACCTGGTCTTCGCGTCATGTACCAACTTCGGTGCCATGGCCGCGCGGGCGGCCATCGCCAAGCGGCTGCGCCTGCCCGTAGTCACGAGCAACCAGGCCGTGCTCGCCGCAGCGATCGCCCGGCTCGACGCAGACGTCAGCTGAGGCTCTGCTAGCAGGAGTTCCGGAAGGGGATCGATGGTTTCCGCGCCTTTCGATTACGTTGCGGTGCACAGCTACGACGACGCCGTGCAGCAGCTCGCCCACTTCGGCGACGAGGCTGTGATCATCGCCGGCGGCCAGAGTCTGGTGCCGATGCTCAACCTGCGGCTAGCACGGCCCAGCGTGCTCATTGACATCAATGGGGCCGACCTGCGGGAACCGGTCATCGAGGGTGAGGTCCTCCGACTCCCGGCCATGACCCGTCACCGCATCTTGATGGAGCACCCGCTCGTGCGGCAGTACTGTCCGCTTCTGGCTGACGCTGTCAGGCACGTGGGCAATGTGAGGGTCCGCAACCGGGGCACCATCGGTGGCAGCCTCGCGCACGCGGATCCGACCGGGGAGATCAGCTCCTGCGCCCTCGTCCTCGACGCGCAAGCCGTGGTCCGCAGCCCCGACGGGGAGCGGATCGTTCCCGTTCGCGAGCTGTTCGTCACCTACTTGACGACCGCGCTGGAGCACCCGGAGGTCATCACCGACGTCCTGGTCCGGGTCACCCGGCCGCGGCAGGGCTGGTCCTTCCACGAGATGGTGCGGCGCACGTCTGACTTCGCCATCGTCGCCGTGGCCGCCTGGATCAGGCTCGACGAGCGGGCGGACGTTGTCGCTGCGGCGCACGTGGCCCTGGCCGGGGTCGCCGGCCGCGTTGTACTTGCCGCACCGGAACTGGTCGCGGAACTGATCGGCATCGCACCCGACGAGGTTACCCTCGCCCACGTCGCTGCCGGGATAGCACGGAGCGCCGATCCCAGCAGCGACGTGCACGCGTCCGGCGACTATCGCCGGCGGCTGGTGCAAGTGCTCAGCGCTCGCGCGCTCCGCGACGCATTCGACAAGGCAAGGGGAGAGACGGCATGACCAAGCGCAAGGTGCTGCTTGCAGTCAATGGCCGTGGCCACGAAGTGTGGGTCACCCCGTCCGACAGCCTGCTCGACATCCTGCACGACGAACTCGGCCTTGCCGAGGTGCGTTACGGGTGCGGGGAGGGTGTCTGCGGCACCTGCACGGTGCTGCTTGACGGCGAGCCGGTCAATGGCTGCCTGATGCTGGCGGTACAAGCGGAGGGACATCAGGTCACCACGATGCTCGGGCTGATGGGCGCCGACGGCAGCATGCACCCACTTCAGGCGTGCTTCTTGCGGCGCGGTGCATCCCAATGCGGTTTCTGCACCCCGGGCATGGTGCTCACCGCGTTCGACCTGGTGCGGCGTGGCAGGCGGCCAACCCGCGAGGAGATCCGCTATGCCCTGATCGGCAGCCTGTGCCGCTGCACCGGCTACACCAAGATCATCGATGCGATCGAGGAGTACGCCGCGCTCGCCGGGTCGCAGGGCGCGCCCGACGGGGTGACCCGATGACAGTCGTGCAGCAGCCGCAACCGGTCCGGGGAGAGCAGCAGGGCGCTGGCTACCGCGTGGTCGGGACATCGCCAGCACACCACGACTTCGTCGACAAGGTAAAGGGGTCGCTGCATTACGCGGCCGATTGGCGGCTGCCGGGGATGCTGCATGGCAGGGTGGTACGCGGCCAGAGGCCGAGCGCGCGCATCCTGTCCATTGACGTGACGCAGGCATCCGCGCTGCCCGGCGTGGTTGCCGTGATCACCGCCGCTGATGTCCCCAATAACCGGATCGTCGAGCTGGCCAGTGGCGGCCTCGCCGAGCTAGAAGTGGCGATGCCGGTACTCGCAACTGAGCGCGTGCGCTATCTCGGCGAGCCGGTGGCGCTCATCGCGGCGGTGACCCAGCAAATCGCGGACGAGGCGGCAGAACTGGTGGTGGTGGAGTACGACGATCTCCCTGGAGTCTTCGATGTGCACGCGGCGCTGGCTGACGGCGCGCCGCTGGTTCACGAGGCGGGCAACACCCTGGTCACCTGGGAGATTCATAGTGGAGACACCACCACCGCGCTAGCCGCTTCGGACGTGGTGGTGGAGGGCGAGTACACCAGCCAGCACGTAGAGCACGCCTACCTTGAGCCCGAGGCTGGTGTGGGCTGGCTGGAGAACGGCGTGGTCACACTGCGTGTCTCGACTCAGGTCATCGAGCACGCCGCGACGATCGCGAAGATCCTGGGGCTGCCCGCGAGCAAGGTACGGGTCATCGCCGCCTATATGGGTGGCGGGTTCGGCGGCAAGGAGGACATGACCGTTGAGCCGTACCTTGCCCTCCTCGCCTGGCATACGCGGCGGCCAGTGCGAATGATCTGGGATCGCCAAGAGTCATTGCTCGCCAGCACCAAGCGGCACCCGTTCATCATGCGCTACCGGACCGGCGCACGTAGCGACGGCACGATCACCGCGCAGCAGGTCGAGATCCTCGGTGACGCCGGTGCCTATCCCTACCTGTCGCCACGGGTGCTCTTCGCCGGCGCGGCGCTGGCCTGCGGACCGTACCGGGTTGCCAACGTCAGCGTCGTCGCTCGCGCGATCTTCACCAACAACATGCCAACCAGCGCCTTCCGCGGCTTCGGCGCCATGCAAGTGGTCTTCGGTTACGAGTCGCAGATGGACCTGATCGCCGAGTTGCTCGGCCTGTCCCGAACTCAGGTCCGCGAGTGCAACTTCCTCGCCAAGGGTGACCTACTCCCCACCGGGGAACGGCTGGCCACCCGCGTGGAAGTGAGACAGTCGATGCACCGTGCCCTGGCGATGCTCGGTGAGCCGTCCACACCTTCAGGCCGGGGAAAGCGGGTCGGGCGGGGAATCGGGTGCAACCGGCACCCTTACGGCCGGACCATCTGGTTCCGGGACCGGGCCTCGGCCTGGCTCAGCCTGCAGGCTGACGGCACACTGCTGATCCGGAGCGGCATCACTGATCTCGGGGCGGGCCAGGCAGCGAGCCTGTGCCAGATTGCCGCCGAAGTTCTGGGGGTCGCGCTGGACGACATCAGCATCTACATCGGGGACAGCGCACTCAACCCGCCGGCCGGTGGCACATTCGCCACCCGCCAGCTCTTCATGTCGGGCAATGCCGTCCTTAACGCTGCCCGCGAGTTGCGCGAGCGGATCGCGCCGGTTGCCGCTGAGTTGCTGGGGGTGCCGGCCGGCCAGCTCGTCTTCGACGACGGCCGGGTGTGGCCGGGGCGGACACCCGGATCGGGCGGGGCAACAGACAGCGTCAGCCTGACCCTGGCTGAACTCGCCGCATCCTGCGAGCGGCGCGGCGTGCACACCTCGCACCTGTCGATATGGCGCGCCGAATCGGGCTCGTTCAACCCGCGCACCGGGCAGGGCGACAGCTTCCCTGATTACACCTACGGCACGCATGCGGCCGACGTCGAGGTCGACGTCGAGACCGGGCAGGTCACGGTCCTGCGCTATGCGGCCTGCCATGACGTTGGCCGCGCCATCAATCCGATGCGAGTGGAGGGCCAGATCCAAGGTGGTGCCATGCAGGGCCTGGGCTACGCACTCACCGAGGACCTCGGGATCAAGGACGGATACGTCCAGTCGACGCTCTTCTCCAGCTACCTCATCCCTAACTCGTATGACTTCCCCGACGTGCAGACGGACATCATCGAAAGCGGCGAGGGCAAGGGACCGCTGGGAGCCCGGGGCATCGGTGAGCCCCCGATCGGGAATGTCGCTGCAACCATCGCGAGCGCCATCCAGGACGCCATCGGCGTCCGGCCCACTCAGCTGCCGATGACCCCCGAGCGCGTGCTTGCCATGCTCGATGAGCAGTCCCGGGCCGAAGCGGAGGATCAGGCATGACCACGGTTCACCACATGGGCGTGCCCCGTCGCGTACAGCAAGGTCCCGACCCTCGAATGGTCCAGGAAGGCCGATGACCAGCACGAGGAGGGTGACAGGGCTGGGCCGGCCAGAGGTGCTGGTCAATGCCGCCGCTAAGCCGCAGGTACCTGGCGCCATCCGCACCCGCGAGCCCTTGCAGATACATCGCAGGCTGCCGGGTTATGCTCCCACGCCCTTGGTCCGCTGCGCGGACCTGGCCGCCGAACTCGGCGTGCGAGCAGTGTGGGTGAAAGACGAGACCTGGCGGCTCGGGCTGCCGGCCTTCAAGATGCTCGGTGCGTCCTACGCTGTCTACCGAACGCTGATCGAACGGCTCGGCCACGAGGTGGACTGGGCTGGCGTGGCCGATCTGCGCGCCGAGCTGCATGTGCTCGGCCCGCTGACCCTGGCCGCCGCGACCGACGGCAATCACGGTCGCGCGGTGGCGCGGATGGCCCGGCTGCTGGGTCTCAGCGCCGCCATTTACGTCCCAGCGGGGACGGTGGCGGAGCGGATAGCGGCGATCGAATCCGAGGGCGCGACGGTGACTGTCGTGGTCGGTGACTATGACGCAGCCGTGCGCCGTTCGGCATTGGAGGCCAGCGCGGACTGCATCGTTGTTTCCGACACGTCCTGGCCGGGCTACACGCGCACCCCGACCTGGGTCGTCGAGGGGTACTCGACCGTCTTCGCCGAGGTCTCCGATCAGCTCATTGCCGCCGGGGCGGGCGAGCCGGACCTCGTGGTTGTCCCGGTCGGCGTGGGCGCGCTCGCTGCGGCCGCCGTGCACCACTTCAAGGCGGAGGGGCTAGCGCGCACGCCCTTCCTTCTCGGCGTGGAACCACGCTCAGCCAGATGTGTCCTGGAGTCGTTGCGTGCAGGCCACCTGGTGACTGTGCCCGGCCCTCACCCCTCGATCATGGCCGGGCTCAACTGCGGCACGCCGTCGCAGATCGCGTGGCCCTTCCTCATGGCAGGCATGGACGCCATGGTGGCCATGGAAGACGACTGGGCCCGCAGGGCAATGCGGGCACTCGCCACAGCCGGGATCGTCGCCGGAGAGACTGGAGCGGCCGCCCTCGGCGGTCTGCTCGCCGTCTGCGAGACGCCGGAGGGAGCGCCGATACGGGAGGCTATCCGGCTGAACTCGGGCAGCTCGGTCCTCCTGCTGTGCACCGAGGGCGCCACCGACGCACATGCATGGGAGCAGATCGTCGGGCGCCCGGTACCCGGCCAGGTCAGCCCCGAGCGGTCCGGGTAGGCCGGGTCCGCACCCGCCGCCGCGCGGGCGGCGTCCGCCACGCGCTGAGGTCCCGCTCCCAGTGCCCCCGTTCCAGCCATCGGCGGCGGACTCGGTGATCGCGCTGACTGCCTCCGCTCACATCTGTCTCACCGGTCACTGTAGTCTGCCGAAAAAATGCGCGTTAGATTGGCAATCGTTAACATACTGCCTCCCGGCTCTCGCAAATTAGGCTGGGACAGGCCATCAGAGGTTATTTCGGCCCGAAGAAACCCCACCGGCAGGGCGTAAGCTCGCCAGGTCTCGTCGCGAGGAGCATGTCGATGGCGCTGGTTGCCCTGCCTGCGGCGGTCCGCGAGCTTCTCGATCAGGAACAGAAGATGCTCGTGGGCGGCACCTGGGTGGGTACCGTCTCCGGGGCATCATTCGACATGCTGGATCCCGCCTCTGCGACCCGCTAGCGCGGGCACCGGCCAGCCGCCGGCCGCATCGACCCGAATCTGGAGGCAGCCACATGAAAGCTGCGAGGCTCGTCAGCCTGCGAAAGCCACTCGAGCTGGTGGATCTGCCTGACCCCGCGCCGGATCCCGGCGAGGTCGTTGTGGAGGTGGAGGCTGAGGGCATCTGCCGGACGGACTGGCACGTCTGGAACGGTGACTGGGGCTGGGTGGGCCTGACGCCGACGCTGCCGCTGGTGATGGGACACGAACTGGGGGGAACGGTCGTCGCAGTTGGTGCGGGAGTATCGGCGGTACGGATCGGGGAACGGGTGACCACGCCGTTCCACGAGTCCTGCGGGCGCTGCCGGTACTGCCTCCTCGGCCGCTCCAACCTGTGCGACGATCTCCAATTCCTCGGGCTGACGCACGATGGCGGCTACGCCCGGTACGCGGTGATCCGCAATGCCGACTTTAACTGCATCCGACTGCCCGACGCGGTCGATTCGCTCGCGGCAGCGGCGATCGGCTGCCGCTATATGACCGCTTTCCATGCGGTCACCAAGCAAGGACGGCTGGCCGCGGGACAGTGGGTGGTGGTGCACGGTGCCGGCGGGATCGGCTTGTCCGCCGTACAGATCGCGCACGCACTTGGCGGCAGGGTCATCGCAGTCGACCTGACCGATGCCAAGCTGGAGAAGGCCACGACGGAGGGGGCGCTGCACACCATCAACGCGGCGCGGACGGACGTCGTCGACGCGGTCAATGAACTCACCGGCGGTGGCGCGGACCTGGCGATCGGAGGTATCGGGGCTGCAGCGCTGGTCGAGTCAGCGGTGCTGTCCTTGCGCAAGGGTGGTCGCCTCGTCCAGATCGGTCTGACCAGCCAGGCGGAGCAGGGGTACGTGCAGGTGCCGCTCGATCACATCATCGAGGGCGAGATCGAAATCGTCGGCAGTGTCGGCAACCCGCACGTCGACTACCCGGGCCTGCTCGGCCTGGTGGAGATCGGCGTACTGCAGCCAGCTCGTATCGTCGGCGAGACGCTGCCGCTAGAGAAAGTGAACGACGTGCTAACCGCGATGGATACCTACGAGACGCTCGGTTTCTCTGTCATCACCGGATTCTGATCGGGATGGCCCTGCCCCGTCGCAACCGACACACAGGAGGACAGCATGACTGGACGCACCTTCGGAGGACCGCTGGTCGACATCTCCGGCGCCGTGGATCTGCATTGTCACCCGTTCCCTGACCTGTTTCCGCGGCTGGCCGACGACTTCGACATCGTGCGGGCTGCCCGTACCGCCGGGATGAAGGCAATCCTGCTCAAGTGCCACCACGAGAGCACCGTGTCCCGTGCCTACCTGGTCCAGCGGGTGGTACCCGGGATCCGGGTCTACGGCGGGATCGTTCTCAACAACTACGTGGGCGGCCTCAACCCGGCCGCGGTCGAGGCTGCCCTGCGGCTGGGCGCCAAGGAGGTGTGGATGCCTACCGTGGACGCGGGTTACCACGCCGAGGTGCACGGCGGAACGGGAGGCTACGACTCCCAGAAAGGTGGCCGGAGCCAGGCAGAGGGCATCTGGGTCGCCGACCGGGAGGGCAAGCTGAGCCCGGGAGTAAAGGAGGTGCTCGAACTCGTCGCCGAGCATGAGGCAATCCTGGGCACCTGCCACCTGGCGCCGCGCGAGATCGTCGCGCTGGTGCGCGAGGCGAGATCGGTCGGGGTGGAGAAGATAGTCGTCACGCACCCGTATTTCCGGGTACCCGATCTCGACCTCGACACCCTCGAGGAGCTGGCCAGGCTGGGCGCCATGCCCGAATTCGGCTACTGCACGGTATCGCCAGCGTGGCATTATGCCACGGTGGACAAGATCGCCGAGAGTGTCGCCCGCATCGGCGCATCACGGTGCCTGCTTGTGTCCGACACTGGCCAGCGGCACAACCCGCTGCCGTCCGAGGCCCTCCGGATCTTCGCACAGACCGTCTTCGAGAAGGGCGTACCACTTGAGCAGGTCACGCAGATGATCACGCAGAACCCGCTGCAGCTGCTCGACGTGGATTCCGATCCAGAGCCGACCGCAGAGGACATCGCCTGGGCCCGCGGCCTGGTCGAGGACCCCTGCACGGCTCAACCCGGCGATCACCCAGGCTGAGCTGGACCCGTCCGCCGGCTGGCGGTGTGCTGGTCTGCCTCGCGTGCTGATGACGCTGGTTATGCTCGCAATGTGACTTCTCCCGATCAGCGCCGCGTTGATACTGAAGTCCCGCATGATGCCCTGACCGTGCGCGAGCTGCTCGGCCAGGAGGCCATGCGGGGCGCTCAGCTCATCGCGGGCGCCGGAGGACTCGGCCGGCTGATCCGGCGGCTTAACGTCATGACGGTTCCTAATATCGTCCGGTGGACAAAGCAGGAAGAGTTTCTGCTCACCACCGGCTACCCGCTGCCCCGCGATCCGGCCGCGTTCTGCCGCCTGGTCGACCAGCTGGCCGCGAACGGCCTGGCCGGGCTGGGGGTCAAGCTAGATGAGTACTTGTCCGAAGTGCCTGCCGCCGTAGTCGAGCTGGCAGACGCCGCGTGCTTCCCGATCGTGGTGATCCCGGGCACCGCCCCGCTCGACGATGTACTCAGCCAGGCCTTCGAGACCATCGTGAACCGGCAGGCAGCGGTGCTGGCGAAAACGCAGGAAATCCACGATGCGTTTCTCGGGGTCGCGCTGACCGGCGGGGGGCTGGCGAAGCTCGTTGACGAGCTGGCGGTGATCCTGCCGGGCGCGGATGTCGTCATCTGCGACCCGGCAGGATGTCCCCTCGCCACGACCAAGCGACCGGACCGCCTCAGCGACATGGGATTCACCGATTCCAGCGGCCTGGTCAGCGCCTCACGCCTTGTCGCGGGCGTGCACGAGGACGCCGAATCCGGAGCCAGGTGGGCGGTGGGGGTGATCCGCGCGGGTGCGATGCAGCACGGGTACGTGCTCGCGGTCGTGCACAGGCAGGGCCTGCCCACAGTGGCCGGTGCGGCAGTTGAGCAGGCCGCCCTCGTGGCCGCGCTCGAGATCACCCGTGACCTCGCCGTTCTCGCTGTCGGGCAGCAGTTCGCCTCCAACGTCCTGCATGACCTGGTCACCAGCACCCCGGCCGACGTCGACGATTCGGTCGCCCGCGCCGCCAGCTTCCGGTGGGATCTGGGGCGCCCGCTAGCCGTGCTGGTTAGCAGGCATTGGGATGGCTCCGAACCGGCTGACGAGACGGCCCGGCGGCGCGAGCCAGCACCAGTGCGCTCGGTTGAATTGTGGACGTCGGCCATCCGCGCACGCGACCCTCACGCGGCGGTGGCCGGATTCGCCACCGAACTCGTGGCAGTGGTCGGCGTCGAGGATCCGGTGGCGCTGGCACGGAAGGTGCAGGCGGACATGGCCGCCGCGACCCGGCGCGTCTACTCCGTAGGAGTGAGCCAGGTCAGCGCCGGTCCGGAAGGCATCCCCCGGCTCTACGAGGAAGCCCGGGTCGCTTTGCGGGTTGGCCGTCGGCTGACTGGGAGCGGTGCGGTGACCGGCTTCGGCGGGCTCGGCCTGTACCGGCTCATCAGCAGCGTGAGCCAGGCTGAGCTCCGCTCGTTCGTCCGCGACACCCTCGGCCCGGTACTGGACCTCCCGGAACCGGCGCGCACGGATCTGCTGAGAACGCTCGCTGTCCTGCTCGATACCCAGATCAACGTCGCCGAATCGGCGCGCCTGCTGCATTACCACTACAACACAATGCGCTATCGCGTCGGCAAGCTGGAGCGTCTCCTCGGTGAGTTCGTGGACGACGCACAGGCCGTATTGCGTGTTGGCGTGGCCATGCAGATCTTGCGGATGCACGAGATTTCCGACGACGCCCGCAGGGCACTGTTGTGAACGCGGCCAGCCGATCGTCCATGGTGGACGAACCGTACGGCGCGCACCACAGGCCGGCGAGCTAGGTGCTTCGATCTGCAGACGACCTTGCGCGCCCGGCGGACATTTCACCGGCTATTATCGACAATAACTGGGCCTTATATTTGGCAATGCTTGCCAACGACAGCCGGCCAGCTCACCCCTAGCGTAAACCGTAACTTGCGGTGACACGGATCTTGAGCGGCCTTCGAGGCGCAACGCGGTGCCAAGGTTCTAGCGCCATCGCTCGCTGGGACATACGGGCGGTTGGTCGCCAGATCTCATTGTCGTAACCCGTCAGACGGAGCCAAAGATGAGCACAACACAGGGCCCCCCGAGATCGGCAGGGCCGCGCCTTGAGGTCCGCTCGATCGACTATGTGCCGGCGAACGCGCGGCACGGCCGGGTGGCGCACCTAGGGCCAGTCTGGTTCCAGGGTAACGCGCAACTGGCCACCCTCGCGGTAGGCCTCCTCGGCGTGTCCGTCGGACTGAATTTCGCCTGGTCCGCGGTAGCGATCATTCTTGGATCGCTCATCGGAACGCTCTTCATGGCATTCCACTCCGCGCAGGGTCCCAAACTCGGGCTGCCGCAAATGATTCAGTCACGCCCCCAGTTCGGCTACTACGGCTCACTGCTGCCTGTCGTCATCGCGGTGCTGCTCTTCATTGGATTCAACATCTTCAACACGATCATCGGTGGCCAGACGGTGCAGCAGGTTATTCCTGCCAACTTCACCATCGCGACGCTGATCATCGTCATATTGGCACTGGCGCTGACGATCGTCGGCTACAGACTAATCCACGTGGGCCTGCGCTGGGCGACGTACCTCTTCATCGCGATGTACGGCATCTTCACGATCACGGCGCTCGTCAACGTCCATCTCAGCGCCGCGCAGCTCTCCCTCGGCGCCGGGGCATTCAAGCTGACACCGTTCCTCATCCAGCTGGGCGCGACTACGAGCTACCAGCTGACCTGGGCTCCTTATGTCTCGGAATACTCGCGCTACCTGCCGGCGTCCACCACCACCCGGGCGACATTCTGGTGGACGTATGCCGGCAGCGGCATCGGCGCGATCTGGCCCATGGTGCTCGGCGCATTCATCTTGGCGCCCAACCCGACCCTTGGCGAGATCGCGGCCGTGCATGCGACGGCTGACAAGCTCTTTCACGGTTTCGGGTTCATCATTCTGCTGTGCTCTGTACCCGGCCTGATTGCCGTAATCGCGATGAACATGTACAGCGGGGCGCTCGCTTTCCTTGCGACTATCGATGTTATCAAGCCAATTAAGCCTACCCTGAACAAGCGACTCGTCGGGATCATGGTAGTGACCGTCGCCGGCACTGTCCTCGCTTTCATACTGCCCGCGAACTTCCTGCCTTCGTTCAACAACTTCCTGCTGCTAGTGCTGTACTTCATGATCCCATGGACCGCGGTCAACCTCGTCGACTTTTTCTTCGTCCGCAAGGGGAACTACGCGATCCTGGAGATATTCAAGCCGAACGGCATCTACAAGCCGTGGGGCTGGCGCGGAATCACTGCCTACTTCATCGGATTCGCTGCCATGTTCCCATTTTTCAGCACGACAATCTACACTGGCCCGGTAGCGCGGTCGCTTGGCGGCGGCGATATCTCGCCGGCTATAGGATTCCCGGTCGCCGCCATCGCCTACCTCCTGCTCTGCCGGAACCTCGACGTTGCCAGCGAGGTCGTCGTGGCAGACGAACAGCGCAGCGCTGCCGACGCGGGGTCAGTGGTCGCGTGACCGGTCAAACTTTCCAGGAACTCAGGGCCGGGCATTCCCGCGGCCAAGCTCGCTGCGCACTTCCCCCGTCGGCACCGGGCTGACCAGGTCAGCCGGGCGGGAGCAGCGACTTCCCGGGTGGCAACGGAGGCTGCCGCATGACTGTCTTTCCCGCCGCGCGATCAGTGCCGCCGCGGGTCGCCCTCTTCGCCTCATGCCTTGGTGAGGTCACGGCGCCGAATACGGTCCGGGCCGCTGTCACAGTGCTCGATGCCCTGGGGATGGAGGTGGCGTACCCGGCAGGGCAGACCTGCTGCGGTCAGCCGGCTCTGAACACAGGATTTCCGGATGCGGCCAGGACCTTGGCCCGGAAGTGGCTGGACGTCTTCGCGCCCTACCCGGTGATCGTCACTCCGTCGGGGTCGTGTGCGGCGACCGTGCGTTGTCAGTACGCCCGCATGTTCGGGGATCGCTGGTCGGCATCGATGGAGCGGATCGCCGGGCGGGTGTGGGAGTTCACGCAGTTTGTCGACGCTTTTGGCGCCCGCCTTCCGCTGCGCCTGCCGGCCAGCGTGACCTGGCATGACTCATGCCACATGCTACGCAGCCTCGGGGCGCGCTCGGCGCCGCGCCGCGTGCTGGGGCGCATCGATGGCCTGCAGGTTCACGAAATGGCTGATGCCGACGTCTGCTGCGGATTCGGAGGGACTTTCTCGACGTCGTTTCCCGACATCTCGGTTGCGATGGCGGATCGGAAGCTGGCGGCGGCGGCCGATTCCGGAGCCGAGTGCCTGGTCTCTGCCGACCCCGGCTGCCTCATGCACCTGAGCACCCGCGCGACGGCCGGACACTGTCATCTTCGCACCCGTCACATCGCGGAGATCGTCAGCGCAGCTCTTCAGGACGGAAGCGCGCGGTGACCGGTCCGGCGAGCGACGGCAATGACGACCAGGGCCCGGCGGCTCTGGTGAATCCGCGGCGCGCTCGCGGCACCCCGGCCGGGCTGCCCGCAGACCGCGCCTCAGTGCGGTCTGCCGCGCTGGAAGGTCGTGACAGGGTTGCGCTCAGCCGCCCGTCCTGGGCGAGTGCTAGCGCCGCGCCAGGCCACCGCTCTCTTCCGCTGATCTCGGCGGAAGCGCTCGCTCTGGCCAGGACGCCAGCCATCGCTGACCGGCTGGCCGGCCTCAATCGGGACCGCCATGTCGGCCGCTGGACTTCCCATGTCGCTGAGCTGCGCGACCGGGCCGGATCAGTCCGCCGTGAGACGCTCCCCCATCTGGAACAGTACCTCGCCCAGCTCGCCCGGAACGTGGAGCTGGCGGGTGGCGCGGTGCACCGGGCCGCCACCCCGCACGACGCCGTCGCGATCGTGACATCCATCGCCAGGGCTCATGGAGTCCAGCTGGCGGTGAAGTCCAAGTCCATGATCACCGAGGAAATCGGTCTCAACCGCGGCCTGGAGGATGCCGGGATCGAGGCGGTGGAGACGGATCTCGGCGAGTACATCCTGCAGGTCGCGGACGAGCGCCCCAGCCACATCACCGCCCCCGCGCTGCATAAATCGCGCACTGAGATCGCCGCGCTGCTGGGCGAGCTGGCCGGACGGCAGGTGCCGGACGCGCCTCCGGGGCTTGCGCAGCTGGCCCGCGACCGGCTGAGACCTGACTTCCGGGCAGCGCAGCTCGGGATCAGCGGGGTTAACTTCGCCTGCGCGGATACCGGGACCCTTGTCCTGGTGACCAACGAAGGCAACGGACGTATGGTGACATCACAGCCACCGGTGCATATCGCGGTGATGTCGGTCGACAAGGTAATCGCCCGCTTCGCCGACCTGGCAACCCTGCTGCCTCTGCTCAGCTACACGGGAGCCTGGCAGCATCTGACGACGTACCAGACACTGATCACCGGCCCCGCGGGCGCCGATGAAGCGGACGGCCCCGATGAGCTTCACCTCGTTATTCTTGACAACGGCCGAAGCCAGCTCGTCGGCACCCGGTACAACGACATCCTGGCGTGCATCCGCTGCGGCAGCTGCCAGATCGCTTGTCCCGTATACCGGAACCTCGGCGGCGGGCAAGCGTACCCGTCCACCTACGGTGGCCCCATCGGGGCCGTCCTGAGCCCGCTGATCGGCGAGCATCAGGATGCTGATCTGCCCTTCCTTTCCTCACTCTGCGGGGCCTGCCGCGAGGCTTGTCCGGTCAGCATCGACCTCCCTGACATGCTGGTTGGCCTGCGGGCCGACTTCCAGGCCGGGCGGCACCTGGCACGGGGGCAGTGGTGGGCCTGGTCCGTGCTCTGGCGGTGGCCAGCAGGATTCATAGCCACCAGCGCCGCGGCCGCGATCGTGCAGCGGCTGCTCCCTGCTGCGCTACTGCGCCGCCTGCCCGGGCCACGGGCCTGGAGCCGCGGCCGCGCGGTGCCGTCCGTTGAACGGGCCGGCCGAGTCCGGGCGCGGGTCGCTTCCCGCGCCCGGTCCGACCTCTCAGCCGGGTCCGGGCCGGTACCCGTGCCGCTTCTTCCCGGGCCACCCCCGGACGTGCCGGCCTGCCCCGCCCCCGCCGCGGAACTGCCTGAGCCGGTCACCACATCACCTCAGGACCCGGCCGCCCGACTTGGGTTCCCCGGATCCGGGACCGCCAGCCCTGAGCAGTGGGCAGATCGGTTCGCCCAGCGGCTCGCGGACGTTGCTGCCCACGTGCACCGGTGCCAGTCCGGTGCGGCAGCCCGGACTGTGGCGCAAGAGCTGTGCGCGGGCAGCAGAATCGCCGTGGACCGCCACCCTGACCTGGCAGAGCTGGCGCTGGGAGGTACCGTCGTGCAGGACGTGTGGGACGCGGACATTGGCGTGACGGGAGTGCTGGCCGCCGCGGCGGAGACAGGAACACTGGCCATGGCGGCAGCGCCGGGATGCCCCCGCAGCACCTCGCTCGTGCCGCCGATCCACATTGCCCTGGTGCCGTACTCGCGCCTGGTAGCCACGTATGCCGATCTCATCGGAACGCTGCGCAATGTCAGCGAGATGCCGTCGAGCATTCAGCTCGTAACCGGGCCGAGCCGGTCGAGCGATATTGAGATGAGGCCAGTGATCGGCGTACACGGCCCAGGTGAGCTTCACGTGATTCTGTATCCAGACAGTTGAAGCAGCATGGTCACGGAGAGGAGTAGCAGCCCAGACCAGGTTCAGCCCGCGGGCGCGGCGGTCTCCGCAGTGCCGCGGGTCGCCTGCCTCACGCCGCATGAGGTTATGGATCCGGTGTACCGATTGGCTGCTGCCAGCATGCCCGCGCACGTGCTCGTCACGTCGGCCGACCGGGACGCGGCGGCGCTACACCGCATGCTCTCGGCAGCCACTGTCATTATCGGCGACTGGACAGGCCGTATCCAGCTCACAGCTGCGGACATCGCCGCCGCGCGGCAGTGCGTGGCGATAGTGCAGCCGACCAGCGGCTACAACTGCATCGACATCGGCGCTGCGCGCCGAGCGGGGATTACGGTGGCGAACGTCCCTGGGGCCAATGCGAGTGCCGTTGCTGAATGGGTTGTGATGGCCGCGCTCTTGTCACTCAAAGAGGTCCCGCGCTTTCACCGGGAGGTCCGGGAGGGCTTCTGGCCGATGATCGAGGCTGCCCGTGCGGGGGTCTTCGAACTCCGCGGGCGGACGGTGGGGATCGTCGGGCTGGGCCGGATCGGCGTTGAGGTGGCCCGGCGGCTGGTGCCATTCGAGCCGCGCGCCATCCTGTACGCGGATGCGGTCGCGGTGCCGGAGGGACGTGCGGCCGAGCTCCGCCTGAACCGGGTCAGCCTTGCGGAACTCTTCCTGCGGAGCGACGTGGTGACCCTGCACGTGCCGCTAACGGACTCCACCCGGCACCTGGTCGGCACGGAACTGCTGGATCTCCTCGGACCTGACGGTGTCCTGATCAACACATCCCGCGGCGCCGTCGTGGACAGCGGGGCGCTGCGCGACGCGCTCACGTCAGGCCGTCTCAAGGCTGCCGCGCTTGACGTGTTCGACTCCGAGCCGCTGGGTCCCGGCCATCCATGGGCCGGCCTGCCGAATGTCCTTCTCTCCCCGCACCTGGCCGGTTCCACGAACGAGAGCCGTGAGCGCATGATCCGGTGCTGCCTGGACAACGTCGCGCGCGCCCTTCGCGGCGAGCCGCTCCGCAACGTGATTTAGCGGTGTGCGGCGCGGCATGCGCTGAGCCGCGACCACCATCGTGGCGCCGGCCAGTCGCAATTCGCGGGCCACCTCCCGGAAGTCCCCGTCGAAGCAGACGGAAAGCCCGGCTATCCCGAACTCGCCAGTCCGGCAGGTGGTCAGCCGGTCACCCGGCACGAAGCGGCACCGGATGCGGTTGCCCCGAAGATCCCCAGCGGCAGGAACGCTGAGACCAGCACGTTCGGAAGGTCCACCACCTGGCTGGCCTTCAGGTCCACCGCGACACTGCAGATCACGTAGGCCTGCTGCCTCGTAAAGCCGTACCGCGTGGCCAGGTGCTCGATCATGTAGCGCAGGGCGTTGCGGGCGGCCAGGGAGAGATCCTCGGCCGCGTTGCGCCCATCCTGGTGCAGGCAGGTTCCGGTGGTCGCGAAGTACGGGCCGGGCGCGGGTGACGAGGCCATCCGCTCGAATTGCGGCTGATCGATCTTATGGGCCGCGGCCGCGCCCTTCCGGAGGCCGAACCGGGCCCGCAGCATGCCCCGCACCTCGATCGCCTGACCACATGCCTCGCCGTCGCCCTGCGCGAAGTGAGCATCGCCGGCCGAGAATAGGGCGCCAGGAACCCAGACCGGGATCAGCAGCCGCGTTCCCGCCGTGAGCTGCTTGATGTCGACGTTCCCTGCGTTCTCCCGAGGGGCGATGGTGCGGAGCCCTCCGCCCATCACAGCCGGAACGGACGGGACAGCGCCCCGCGGCTCGGGGAGGTCCACCATGCCGCCAGCCGCGGCCAGGCCGCGTTCCCGGGCGGTGATCCGCGCCAGCAGGTCGGGTGACGGAGCCACCCCCATCGTGCCCATGAACGGATGCCCCGGAATGCGGACCCCAGGCACGTCCGGGGAGACTGCGAACCCACGCTCGATCTGCCACCGCGCCAGAAACGGCTCGGGGAAGTCGTCGCGGAGGAACCCGAACCCCGGCGACTGCATGGTGTAGCCGAAGGACCCGGTGGAAACATCGAGTATCTCTACCTCCAGCAGGTCGCCGGGCTCTGCTCCCGCCACGAATACCGGGCCGGTCAGGGGGTGCACGACGCTGATGTCGACACCCAGAACGTCGGTCGCCACCGACTCCGGGCCGATCTGCCCATCGACCGCGTCACGGGTCTGCAGCATGACATCGTCGCCAGGCTCGACCCGGATGGCCGGCGGAATATCCGGATGCCAGCGGTTGTGCCCGGTGCCCGGCTGGCTCGCGAGCGGGCACGCTGGGTTGATCCTGATCTCGTGGCTGGCCAACCGGCCTTCCTCCCTCAGTCGCTGGCGGCCTCGACGAGCTTGCGGGCAAGCTCGGCCGGCCGCGTGAACATGACCTCGTGGCTGCCCGCCATCTCGACGAGCTTGAACGCGCCCAGCCGCGATGACATGCCCGGATGCCACGTCCCCTCTGGCAGTGCCCGGTCATCCCGCACCGCGATGTAACTCTTGGCCAGCCCAGCCCGGTAGAACTCCGCGAGATCGAGCGTGGCGTCCCATGGCTGGAACGGCTGCGGGACCAGCCGTTCCCACACCGATCGCGCGTCCTCCGGTGCCGCGTCCTGCATGAAAAGGTCGCGGAACACCTCCCACGGGCACTCCACCGTGTTGTCGGGACTGGCGCTGGCGGACTGGGCGAACAGGGCGGTCTGCTCGGCAGCGATGTTGTCGTTGACGCTGCCGCCGTCCTCGACCACGAAGGCGGTATGGAACACCAGGCGCTTCAGCCGTTCGGGGATCAGCTGGGATACTCGGCTGACAACGGAGCCACCGAAGCTGTGGCCCACCAGAACGACATCGCGAAGATCCCGGCCCTCGATGAAGCTCCGCACCGCCGACACGTAATCATCGTGGCTGATGCCAGTACGAACAGCTCCGAGCCAATGCCCCGGATAGGTCGGCGCATATGCGATGTGGCCGAGTTCGCGAAGGCACCATGCAGTCGGCTCCCATGCCCACCCGCCGTGCCACGAGCCGTGCAGCAGGACGAAGGTCTCACTCATCATTTCCCTTTCTCGAACTATCAACCGGAAAGCCCTGCCTCATTTCCCTTTGTCACCGATATGATTACGGCCATGAGTCAACCGAAGTCGGGCACCGAGGTTCTTCTCGAGATTCTGGAGAGCGAGCAGGTTCGTCACATCTTCGGAAATCCGGGAACCACCGAACTCCCTCTGCTGGATGCACTGGCTGCGGATAGCCGGTTTCATTACGTGCTGGCTTTGCACGAATCCGTGGCGGCCGGGCTGGCCGATGGTTATGCGCAGGCCACGGGAAGGCCTTCCTTCATCAATCTCCATACCGCCACCGGCCTGGGAAACGCGATGGGGAATCTGTCCAACTCGCGGGCCACCGGCACGCCGATGGTGGTGACCGCCGGACAGCAGGACCGGCGCCACCTGCTGGCGGAGCCGTTCCTCTCCGGGAATCTGACCGGCATGGCGACCGGCCTGGTGAAGTGGGCCCACGAGGTCCACAGGACCGCCGACCTGGGCCCGGTGCTCCGCCGGGCCTTCCACGACGCGGCGTCGCCCCCTACGGGACCGGTGTTCGTCTCGATGCCCATGGACATGCTGCAGGAACGGGGCGACTTCCCGGTGCCAGCGCCGTCCCGCATCGAGCGTCGCGTGGTCCCCGCCGCCCTGGCCGACCTTGCTTCGGCCATCCTGGCCGCCCCGCGTGCGCGCTTCGCGGTGGTCGCGGGTGACGAGGTGACCCGGTCCGGGGCGACCGATGCGCTGGTGACGGTAGCGCAGCGGCTGGGCTGCTCTGTCTACGGCACGCCCATGCACTCCACGCTCGTCTTCCCGACCGCTGATCCGCTGTGGGCCGGCGCTCTCACCGCCGACGCTGAGCAGATGCGGGCGGAACTGGCCAGGTTCGACACCGTGCTCCTGATCGGCTCGCGCGGATTCATGACCTTCGGATACCGGGACGCCTGGCCGGTGCCGCCTGGGCTCCGGCTGCTCCACCTCTCGCCTGCGGCGGAGGATCTCGGGCGGACTTACCCGACCTCGCTGGGCCTGGTCGGCGACCCGCGGGCCGCACTGGAGGCACTCGTGCCGCTGTTGTCCGGGGTGGACGAGACGGAAACCGCGAGACTGATCAAGGCCGCCGAGGCGAGGGCCAGCCAGCGGCTCGCGCAGCTCACAGAGCGGGCCGCGGCAGCCAGGCCCGACGAGCACGGGCGGATGCATCCGCTCCCGGCCGTCCAGTCGGTGCTGTCGGCGCTCCCACCCGAGACCATGGTGGTCGACGAGGGAGTCACCAGTGATCCGTACGTCCGGGCCTTCCATCTGGTCAGGACCGCCGGCCGGTTCCTGTACTCCCGTGGCGGCGGTCTCGGATGGGGCCTTCCCGCCGCCATGGGAGTCTCGCTGGGGCGGGACCGCGAGCCGGTCGTATCGGTCGTGGGTGACGGCTCGTTCCTCTACTCGCCGCAGGCGCTGTGGACGGCGGTGCGGGAGAATCTCCCCGTTGTGGCGGTGGTCCTGAACAACCGCGGTTACCTGATCCTGCGGCGGTTCCTGGCCGAGATGCGCGGTCCTGACGCCCGTGCCGCCTCCAGCGTCGGGATGGACATCACTGATCCCAGCGTGAATCTGGTGGCAATAGCCCGTGGGCTCGGCGCGGACGCCGTCCGGGTCGACCGCCTGGCCGAGGTGGGTGAGGCCGTCCGTGCCGCGATAGCGACCGCCCGGCCAACTGTGCTCGATGTGCAGGTTGCCGCCCCTCCGCGTGGCTGAGCCCGGCACGCCGTGCACCGGTCCGCTCCTGCGGACCTGGGCTGGCCAGCTGTTCCCCCCTTCCCCGGCTGGCCAGCCCAGGCGGTGCGTCATTGCGTCACGGAGCCTGTGACCGCACTGCGGACAGTCGCGGTGCCGCGGGCGCGCGCTTGCCGCCTGCCCCACACGTAGTACAGGACGCCGGCGACGAGGGCGCTGACGCCGTAGCTGACATCCGCGCCGCCCATGGCTTTGCCGATCGGCCCGGTGTAGAGCACCGTGGCCATGAACGGCACCGACACGGCTATGCCGATGACGAAGGAGAGGAAGCCCGCCCAGCGGACTGACCCGAAGGCACCGGTCCGCTTGTAGAACTCGGCAAGGTCCGGGTAGCCCCTGCCGCCGGAGTTCAGTACCCAGAAGTCAATGATGACGACGGCGAGCCACGGGGTGACGAAGTACGCGACCAGGTACAGGAAGTCCTCAAGCGATGCCTGGAATTTGGGTCCGCCGAACGCTACCGACAGCACGATGCTGACCGAGCCGATGAGGATTACCGCGGGCACTCGCTTCAGCGGGATATTCCAGGTGATCCCGGACAGTGCCCCGCTGTAGGCATTGATCGCGCACACCATCAGCCCGCCCACGATGATCCCGACGTAGGCCACGTCGGCGAATCCGTGGGAGATCGTCCTGATGCTCGGCAGGATGCCGCCCTTGTCGGCGAGCGTGCCGAGGTAGATGCCCACGATATTCATCCAGGATGTGCCCAGGAGCATGCCCAGGAAGGACCAGCCGAACGGCTTGCGGCTCGGGGTGCTTGCGGGGAGGTACCGGGAGAAGTCAGACGCGTAAGGTGCCCAGCTGGCGGTGAAGGAGAAGATGATCATGAACTCCAGGGCCACCGACTCCCAGAAGGCCGTGCCGTGCACGGTGGTGGTGTGGCTCGGCCCCACCCCGTGCACGAAAGCCGTGATCGTCAGGATGACGAAGACGGCCCCGAGGGCCATCGACATGTACCGCTCGATCGAATGCACCAGGTTGTAGCCGTAGATGGTCAGTCCGATGGCGACGATGCCGAGGATGATCGCGACCGGGGTGTAGGGCACCCCGCTCCAGATCTGCTGCACGGTTTCCGCGCCGACAATGTTGGTCGTGGCGAAATACCCCACGAACAGCGTCGAGGCGAGGAACGCTGGAAGGTAATTCCCGACGTAACCGAAGGCAGCCCGGCTCATGGGCATCTGGGGCATCCCAAGCTTCGGCCCCATCGCCACAGCCGCCGAGTTCATGAGCGCTCCGACGATATTGGCCGTGACGCAGGTGATGACGGCGACCCAGAACCCGAGCCCGAATACGACCGCGAGTGAGCCGATCAGCACGGTCACGAAGTTGATCTGGGCAGCAAACCAAATCGTTCCCTGGAGGTATGGCTTTCCGTGCCGCTCATTGTCTCCGATGTGCTCGATGCCGTGCGGTTCGACCACCATCACTTCATCGGTGTAGAGGTGCTGGCTAGGGTCCTGAGAATTCGTACTCATCGCTCTTCCCTTCTCCCAGTAATTGATGGTGGGAGGCCTGATCCTTAAAGCACGCCTCGGCTCCTGAACGGAATCAGCCGCTGGGCTGCGGCAGTACTCCGGAAAGAGCTGGTCCGGGGCAGTTGCCAACCTAGTTAATCGTGCTATGGTTGTGGGTTTACGGTAAGGGCGCCTTGATAACTTGTCGCTGGCAGATATTGCCAAACATTGCCGTCTCTGAGTTGTCGGTATCTGCCAGGGTAAACGAGCCGCTGCGTTCCCTTGGTCATGGCCGGGCGCCGACGCCACGGCTTCGGTGCCGGTGCGACGCGACGGCCTGATTCGGCGGCTTAAAGATCATCACGCTGGCCTTTCTGTCGTTACGTGCATGGGCTGCTGGCCCGCTGCTGTCTCCCGCACCACGTGCATCAGCCGCAGCGTCGCGTCGCGCAGCCGGGCAACGATCTCCTGCCTTTCCGGCGGGTAGTCGCCGAGCAGCCCGTGGCCCGACTTGGCGCCCAGGTGGCCAGCCTTCACCAGGTCCGCTAGCAGCTCCGGTGGCGCGGTGCCCACCGCCAGGTCCGGGAAAAGGGTGCGGGCCACCGCGAGGTGCACATCGAGCCCGGCGAGGTCCATGCTCTGGAACGGCCCTATTGCCGCCCACCGGGGGCCAAGGCCCCGGACTACCGCGAGGTCCGCATCGGCCCATGTGCAGACACCACCGGCGACTAGGGCGTATGCCTCGCGCAACAGCGCGTACTGCAGCCGGTTGGCGATGAAGCCCGGCACGGCATGACCGAGCACCACAGGCGCCTTACCCAGCTCGGCCAGCCAGGACCGCAGCGTCTCCACGACGGTGGAGGCGGTGCCCGGGGTCGGCACAACCTCGACGAGCTCGACCAGGTCCGCCGGGTTGAACCAGTGCAAGCCGACGAACCGTTCCGGCCCCGGCACCGCTTCACTCAGGGCAGCCAGGTCCAGGGAGGAGGTATTCGTCGTCACGATGGCGTCGGACCGTACCCGTGACCCGGCCCGCCCGAGCACAGTGATCTTCTCGCCGAGGTCCTCGCGGATCGTCTCCACCACCAGATCGGCTGTCCCGAGCTCGTCGTCGGCGTCGGAGGTCAGCCGGATCCGGGCGAGGATTTCCTCGGGGTGCTCAGGTGCCGCTACCGACGGCCATGCAGCCGGATGGCTGCCGGTCACCGGCGCAGCGAGCGCGGAACGGATGGTGGCGCCGGCCGCTCTGAGCGTCTCCGGACGCCGCGAGGTCGCGCATACCGTGAGGCCTGCCTGGGCGAAGAAAAGCGCGATCCGGGCGCCCATCGTCCCAGCGCCGATGATCACCACCCGCTCCGGCCGCCGCGGCTCCCGAGCCCCCACTCAGACCACCTCCCCGCGACCACGCAGCACCGCGCGCACCTGGCTCGGGGTCCACCATCCGGTGATGTCACCTCTGGTGAGGATCAGGCCGCGGGCCAGCCGTGGCCAGTCGCCCGCAGGGCCGAGCATCCCCACCGGAAAGCCGTTGTCGGCGACCCAGCCCCGCGCACCGTCCAGCCCGAGCACGGGGGCCCCGTAGAAGCCGGCCAGGGGGGCGACCACGTCGACGGTCCTGCGGACGTCAGCGTGGTCAGTGCCGCGCACGGCTACGGCGTCGCCGCCTGCCTCCAGGCCGGCCCGCACCAAATCGCTCAGCGCATCCTCGGTGTCCTCGGTGACTGCCTCCGGTAGCAGCGCGGCCAGCTCACCGAGGGTGGGCAGCTCGGCGATCTGCCCGACTGCCCCCACTGCGGCGAGCCGCCCGATCAGCCTGATGGCGGCCAGGACGTCGGGGAGCCCAGCGATTTCGTCCGGATGGCCGATGGGGGCAGCTCCCCCATGCGAACGGAGGCAGGGCACCAGCGGCACGGCGAGGGCGTCTGCGGCGCAGACATCACCGGCGTCACCCAGCATCCGCTGGGTGACGGCAGTGTCCAGCCAGAACTCGCCGGGCGCCGGCGTGCGGACGAATTCCGGCAGCCGGGACCAGGCGAGGGGGGCGAACACGACGTCCTTGCCGCCAGCGAGCACCGCCCGGGTCCGGGCCCGCCTGTTCAAATCCGTACCACCTCGCGATTACGGGCCGCCGACGGCCACGCTCCGTAGTAGGTGAGGATCTCTTCGGGCGGGCGGCGAGTGCTCCACTCGGCGGCGAACTCGACGTACGGGCGTCCCCGGCGGGCCCGGTCCTGCCGTGCGGCTTCTCGTGCCTTCGTGGTGCCCCCGACGTCGAGGAGCATCGTCTCCGGATCGAAGACGACGCAGTACACGTCGCGCGCCACCGACGCCGAGATGATCGAGCGAGCCACATCCGACAGCACCTCGTCAGGTTCCCGTTCCAGCACGTCGCCGTAGCCGCCGCCGCCGTTGGTACTCGCGGCCAGGATGTCGCCCTCATGCAGGATGCTGACGCCCCGGGTCTGATGCTCCAGTATCAGCTCGCCGGGACCCGGGTCCGCGGCGGCGAGGCCATAGTCATCGGTGGGGATGTCAGCGTCGCCCGCCCGCATCCGCTCGAGAATGTCCGAGCCCATAACCCGGATGCCGGGGAGCGTGGTGGCGGCATACCCTCCGAAGAGGCCGTTTGCCGACGGGAATTTTGATTCCTTCTGGCTGGATGTGAACGCGAGGTAGCGGCTGCCGTACACCATGTAGCAGACTGCGGCGCCGCACCCGCCCCGGTACCGGCCGAAGCCGCACGTGTCCCTGAGCTGATGCTCGTACAAGTGCAGCACCGGGAACTCCTGCTCGATGTCCTCAACATCCGGCGCCTTGCCCCACGGACCGTGCGGGAAGCCAAACACGTCCACGCCGTCCATGTCGTGCCGCGCGGCCAGGCCGTAGGCGTTAAGCGGGTAGCCCATGAAGTCGGTCACCCGGTAGCCGTGCTGGTTCACCCCGCTCACCATCACCGCCGAGGCGCTGGAGGTGCAGAAGCCGCACACGAGATCCCGCTGCGGGGTTGAGTACATAATCTTCGAAAGGGCCACCCCGAGCAGGGGGAACACCAGTGCGCCTACCAGCGGTGAGCAGCTCACCGCCGCCTCGCTGTCGGCATCGAAGAACGAGCCCTTGGGCACGCGGATGTCGATGTGCTCCAGCATCCCCGAGGAAATGGGGAAGTCGTGGAACGGGAACTGGTAAAGGTTCACCGCACAGTGGGCCGCGATGATGTGGGCGAAGGCGTTGTAGGACCCTTCGTGCTCGGGCGAGGTGCCCTCGAAATCGATGATCAGCCGGTCGCCGGCCACGGTGACCGCCACCACGGCGCGAAGCAGGTACGCATCGTGCCCAGTGGTGTCCATGAACACGACGTGCCGGTAAGTCCCGTCCGGCCAGCTCGCGATTCTGCGGCGCACGCCCGCCGAGGTCTGCTGGATCATCCGGCGGAACAGCCCGCGCAGGACCGTGTTGCCATGCTTTCTGGCCAGTTCTTGTACTCGGATGCGGACCCGGTCGCACGCGGCAACCCGCGCCTTCACGTCGGTCACCTGCATCCGCGGAGCCCGGGAGATGAAGTTCTCCATCATCCGCAGCAAGTCTTCCCGGAGCAGGTAATTCTCGCCGATCTTCATCGGCGACAACTTCATTCCCTCGTCGTGCCGGGTCCGTGCCTGGGTGATCTCCCCGCCCGGCTCGGCTCCGCCGGTCTCGCTCTGATGCGCCCCGCACACTGCCCACGCCACTAGCTCGCCTTCGTTGAACACCGGCATGAGGGCGAACTGGTCCGGATTGTGGATCCCGCCGTACAGGGCCTCATTGCAGTAGAAGATGTCACCTTCGCGCACGCCGACCGACGGGTCGCCGGCGTACTCGGCGAGAATGAACTTGATCGGGATCTGGCCCGTGACCGAGTGCAGGTAGGTGCCGCAGACAGGCGCGACTAGATCCCCGGCCGCGGTGTAAACGGCGACGAGCGTGTCCCCGGAGTGCAGCATGGAGGAGATGCCCATTCGGGTCATGACCTCCTTGCCCTCCTGGGCGATGAGGACGAGCTTCTCGGAGAGGATCTCGTAGTCGCCCAGCCGCAGCGACTGCATCGCCTCCAGCTCTTCGTCGGACGGGGACTCCGGCTTCATGCCGGTTGCCAACAGGTTGCCGAGAACGCTCATCGTCACTGCCCCTGCTCGTAGGTGAGGATGAAGGCGGATCGCTCGTCCACCACGAGGGACCAGCCGGGTGCCACGGCCGTGGTCGTCGTCTCGGCTTCCACCAGGGCCGGGCCGGTGACAACTGTGCCCGGCGCCAGCACCGCGGCCTCGAAAACCGGCGTATCCACCGGCCCCGTGCCGAGCTCCCACACCGCGGGACGGGTGCCCAGCGACGCAGCGCCACCTGCGGGCCGCTCCGGCATGGGCGGGGGGCGCTGGGGCTGGCGCAGCCGCGCCTTGAGTACCAGCGCGTCGATCTCGACTCCAGCGTCGGGGTTCAGGCCCAGCGGGCTGTACGCCTCCGAGTACTCGACCTCGAACGCCTGGTACAGCCGGCGGACGTCCGTAACGTCGGCGAGGCGGATTGACGGCGCGGCCACGCGCTTGACGTTGAGCTGCCCGCCGAACTTCATGTCCAGCTCCAGCGAGTACTCCACGGCGCTGACGTCGAACCCCTCGCCCGCAAAGTCCCGTGCGGCCTGCGCGGCCAGTGCGTCCACGACCGCGTTGAACCCGCTCATCTCCGCGAGCCACTCTTTGGTGTTGCCGTCGAACAGGGTGAAGTGAGCCGACCTCTCGTACACATGCAGGACGTCCATGGTGGAAGATCCATACGCGCAGAACACGGGCGCGAACGGGAAGATCACGACCCGGGTCATCCCGGCGGCCTCCGCGTACCCGCAAGCGTGCAGCGGCCCGGCCCCGCCTGCGGCGAAGATGACGAAGTCACGGGGGTCGTAGCCCTTGAGCACGGTCTCCTTGTGGATGACCGCGCCCATGTGCGCGTCCACGATCCGCTTGACGAGCAGCGCGGCGTCGGTCGCCGACACGCCGAGCGGCTCGGCGATACGGTCCCGCAGCGCGCGCTCGGCGCGCGCGGGGCTGATCGCCAGCTGGCCTCCGTTGAAGCGGGCCGGGTTAACGTAGCCTAGGACCAGATCCGCATCGGTCACCGTGGGCTCCCGGCCGCCCTGGCCGTAGCAGGCCGGTCCGGGCATGGACCCGGCGCTCTCCGGGCCCACCTCAAGACGGCCGCCTACATCGGTGTTGATGCGGGCGATCGACCCGCCCCCCGCCCCGATGGAGTGGGTGTCGAGCATCGTCGCGTCGATAAGCCAGCGGTCGACCGTCGGAGCGAGCTGGTAGAACCGGGTGCTGCCGGAGACGATGAGGCCGATGTCGAAACTGGTGCCACCCATGTCAGTGACGACCACATTCTCGAACCCGTAGGCGCGGCCCAGGTGGGCGCTGCCCATCAGCCCGGCCACTGGCCCTCCAGAGAAGGTCTGGATGGCGCTGGACCGCAGCACCGACGCCATGCCGCCGGTGTTGTGCACCATGATCAGGGGGGCACGGTAGCCTCCCGCCCGCAGCCGCTGCCCGATCCCGGACAGCTCGCTGTACATCGAGGCGTGGAGGTAGGCGTTGAGCAAGGTGGTGGTCGCCCGGGTGTATTCCAGCCGGCGCGGGGAGTTCTCGCTCGACAGGAACACCGGCGTGTGGCCCAGGTAGCTTTCTCCGTACTCCAGCTCGATGAGCTCGCGGATGCGCAGCTCGTGGGCGGGGTTGACGTACGACCACAGCAGGCAGACCACGAAGCCGCGGACGCCCTGGTCCACGAGGTAGTCGAGCTTGCGCAGGAAGTCCTCCTCATCGAGGGGGCGGACCTCGTGCCCGCGGTGGTCCATCCGCGCCTTGACGCCGACCATGAGTTCGCGGCCGATGAGCGGCGCGGGCTTGCGCGCGCGCGCGACGTTGCGCTGCTGCTTGATGCTCAGCCCGTCCGACCACTGGCTGCCCCGGCCGATGAGCAGGTTGTCCTCGAAGCCCTCGGTGGTGACATAGCCGAGCCGGGGTCCCTTCGCCTCGAGAAGGCTGTTGAGCGCCAGTGTGGTCGAGTACCTGATGATGTCGGCGCGGCCAAGCAGCTCGGTGGTGGTGACGCCGAGCCTGCTCGCGGCGTCCTCGATCGCCTGGACCATGCCCCGGCTGAGGTCGTAGCCGGTGGTGCGGGTCTTGCACCAGGCGATCTCGCTGCCGAGCTGGGCGTAGCAGTCGGTAAACGTGCCGCCGATGTCGATGTCAATGGATCCGCTCACGCCGGTCCTTCCTCGCCGTGCGCAGTCACCGACGCCTTGAGAGAGTCGATGTCGATCTCGATGTCATGGGTGATCGGATGCCCGGGCGGCAGGTACTCCGTTTCGACCAGGGTCAGGCAGCCCGGGCAGTAGAACTCGATGAGCCGGCACCACTGCGGATCCGGGGCGAAGGTGTAGTGCCCGACGACCCGCGGCGGGTGCACCTCGGTGGGGTCGCGCTCGGCGACCAGGCAGCCCTCCTTGTAGTTGGCGCGTGACGACCCGAGGTCGGCGCCGCATCGCTGGCACTTCCATCGCTCGCTGTCAAGGTCGATGACGAGGTACTCAGTCACGCGGTACTCAGCTGTCATTGCCCTGCCTCCGCACGATCCCGTATCCGAGGGCGCCGAATTCTGCGGTCCAGCCGGCCGGGACGAACACCGTGGTATCGGGCGCGGCCAGGAACGCCGGCCCGGTCACAGGGGTCGCGTCCGGGCAGCCGAGCCCGCCCGACACCACCAGGTCCCGCATCCCATCGGCGAAACGGACCTTCCGCGCCCGGGTGGCCGCGGCATCGGGACGCGGTCCCGCCGGGCGCAGCGGCACCTCGCTCACCGCGGTGATACGCAAGCTCAGCCGCCCGCGGCCGCCCGGCCCGGGCAGTGCTACGCCCGCGCTCGCGGGATCGCGGCGCAGCTCCGGGAAGGACCCGGCGGAGCTGGCCTGCTGTCCGGCGAAATCGCTGAGGATCACCTCGGCGGCCAGGCCGACCTCGGCAGGCACCGCCTCTGCTCGCATGTCCCGTGCCGCCCGATCGAGCATCTCAGCGAGCACCTGGCTGACCACCTCGGAGTCGCAGACGTCGGGCACGGCGGCGTGGTAGGCGTGCGCGATCGGCAGGAGACTGCCGCCGAACGCGGAGAACACTGAGCTCTGCGGGAACACCACCACCTCGCCGATCCCGAGCGCCGCTGCCGCGGGCACCGCGAGCAGCCCCCCGCCACCGCCGTAGGAGAACAGCGACCTTCCGGCCGGGTCCGAGCCGGTCAGCCCCGGCTCGCCCGCCGACCACGCCTGCAGGTGCTCCGCCAGCGTGGCATGGACCGCGTCAAGGGCAGCGAGCGCGGCCGCATCCGCGCTGGTGCCAAGTTCTGCGCCCAGCGCGGCGATGGCGGCCCGCGCACTCTCAGGGTCGAGCTGGCGCCGTCCGGAGAGGAACTCGCCGGGCTCTAGGTAGCCAAGCTCGAGCCAGACGTCCGTTGGCGTGGGCTCGCTGCCACCGAGACCGAAGCAGGCCGGACCGGGCACCGCGCCCGCGCTGCGCGGGCCGACCGTCGGTGCGCCTCCGGGCCCAGCCGCGATGATCGAGCCGCCGCCCAGCCCGAAGGACCGCAGGGCCACGGCCGGGTGAGACAGGGTGAGGCCGCCGAACTCGGTGCTGGCGGAGCGCGGCGGGGTGGCCGTGCTGATGCAGGCCACGTCGGTAGTGGTGCCGCCGACATCGAAGGTCACCACGTGCTCGGCCCCCAGAGCGCGTGCGACGATCGCTGCGCCGAGTACGCCCGAGCTGGGCCCGGAGTTGTAGGTATCGATCGCCCGGGTCTTGGCGACCCGCGTGCTCGACCCGTCGGTGGTGATCACGAGAAGGGGGCGCTGGAACTTCTGGGCCCGCAGCCGATCCTCGGCCTTGTACAGGCTGCGGGCGAGGGCGGGGTGAAGGTAGGCGTTCGCCACGGCCAGGGCGGTTCGGGCGTGATCGCCGGGGTGCAGCGACAGCTGGGAGGACAGCACGATCTGGATTGCCCCCAGGTAATGCCGGGGGTAGGAGGCCTCGATGAGGGCCTTGGCCGCGAGCTCATTTGCCGGGTTCAGGTGCGCCCCGGCGAAGCTGATGACCAAGATGTGCACGCCGTACTCAAGCAGTTCCCTGACGGCGGCCTCCAGGCTTGCAGGGTCGACCGGTCGCTTCACGGTGCCGTCCAGGCCGGTGGCCTCGTCCACACCGCGCACGGCGCCCGCGTGGACGAAGCCGGCCAGGCTGCTGGCCTCCTGCGGGCTCCCGTAGAGGGCGTGCTCGCAGCCTGCGGTGACCAGGAGGCCTACCTGGGCGCCAGTGCGCTGCACCACGATGTTCGTAGCAATCGTGGAGCTGAAGTGCACGAGCCTGGCCCGGGCGAGGAACGCGGGTACAGTTTCGCCCATCGCCTCGGCGGCCGCGGCCACGCAGGCGGCGAAGCCCTCGGTCGGGTCGTCCGGCGTGGTGTCCACCTTCACCTGGGCCGAACGGTCCCCGCTGGTGACGAACCCGTCGGTGAACGTGCCACCGGTGTCGATGCTGAGCTGGTAGCTGGGGGCCTGCGCGGATGTCGCTGTCACCGGGCCTCCCTCCGTGAGGTGCCCGCTGCCCGCGGGCAGCTGGGCAGGTCCAGACCCATCTGATGAGACTTCTCAAGCGCGTCAGGGTACCCGGCGTCGGCATAGCGGGCGAGGCCTAGCGCGGGGTCGGCCCAGAACACGCGCCGGATCTTCCGCTCGGCCAGGTCCGATCCGTCGGCGATCACGACCATTCCTGAATGGATGCTGCGGCCGACGCCTACGCCGCCGCCGTTGCCGATAGCCACCCAGCTTGCTCCCTGGGCCGCGTTGAGCATGGCCGACAGCACTGGCCAGTCCGCGATCGCGTCGCTGCCGTCGAGCATCCCCTCGGTCTCTCGTGACGGCGACGCCACCGATGCCGGGTCCATGTGGTCCCGGCCCAGTGCGACCGGGCCGATGACGCCCTCCCGGACGAGTTTGTTGATGGCGAGCCCCGCCTCGTGCCGTTCCCCCAGACCGAGCCAGCAGATCCGGGCGGGCAGGCCTTGGGCAGGCAGGTCGGCCCGGGCGCGTTCGAACCAGCGGGCCATCCCGGGAGTGCCAGCCGCCCCCAGCACGGCCTCCTCGGTGCGGCGCAGGTCCTCCGGGTTCCCGCTGAGACAGATCCACCGGTATGGCCCGACGCCGCGGGAAAAGATCGGGCGAACGTAAGCGGCGACGAAGCCGGGAATGTCAAGCGCTCCCTGCACCCCAGCCTCCGCGGCCTGGGCGCGGAGGTTATTGCCGTACTCGAAGACCACGGTGCCGCGCTCGCGAAGTGCCAGCAAGGCACCCACATGGGAGGTCAGGGACTGGCGGACTGCCTCCTCGTGTACTCGATCACCGGGGACCGCCGCCGCGGCATCGTCCGGCGTGTACCCGACCGGAACGTAGCCGTGGAGCAGGTCGTGTGCGGCCGTCTGGTCGGTCGCGACATCGAAATGGACGCGGTCCGCGACCAGCCGGGGGGCGACCTCGGCGATGTTGCCCACCAACCCGACGGAAACCGGCCCGGCAGCCCGGTCGAGAAGCCGCAGCGCCTCGGCGTAGTCGTCGGTGAGATGATCAACCCACCCGGAGTCCGCGCGGCGCTTGGCCCGGCGATCGTCGACCTCCACGATGAGCGCGCTGGCGCCGTTGTAGGCGATCCCGCGCCCCTGGGCTCCGCCCATGCCGCCCAGGCCCGCGGTAAGTACCCGGCACCCGTCCAGCCGCCCGCCAAAATGCTGCCTCCCGATTGCCGCGAATGTCTCGTAGCTGAAGCCGAGGATCCCCTGCGTCCCGATGTAGAACCAGCCTGCGGCGGTCATCTGCCCATACATGGTCAGCCCGGCCGCTTCGTAGGCCCAGAAGTTCTCATGGGTCGACCAGGCGGGGACGATCATGGCGGTCGAGATCAGTACCCGGGGTGCGTCGGGGTGGCTGGGGAGTACCGCTACCGGCTTCCCGGACTGGACGATGAGCGTCTCGTCTGCCTTCAGCCGACGCAGTGCGTCGATGGTGGCCTGCAGGGAGACCGGGTCACGGGCGGCCTTGCCGTGGCCCCCGTAGACGATCAGCGCGTCCGGGTCCTCGGCCACGGCTGGGTCAAGGTTATTGAGCAGGCAGCGGAGTGCCCCCTCCTGCTCCCAGCCCAGGCAGGAGCGGTGACTGCCGGTGGGCGCGGCTCCATGGGTGGCGCTGGCCGACATTCCGCCCCTCTCTGGGCAAAGGCTGCATCAGTTGATCTTGTGCTGCAACGGTTGAATCTTCGTATCCATGGATCCAAAATGTCAAGAGCTTGATGCTGCAGTTCCGGTGCCGCCTCCGACCAGCGCGACCTGCCAGAACCGGGGCCTGGCGGGACCGGCAGTATCATGAGCCCGCTGTGGGTCCGGCCGCCCAGGCACCTGACGGCGCGGGGGACGCCGGGCCGGATAGGGTGCCAGTCGCCCGATGGCCAGCATGAAACGGAGCCCGCATGAGCCTGAACGAGCCGATCGCACTGACCAGCTACGCGGATGAGATCGCGTTCCGGCTGGAAGCGGAGATCCTCGACGGGGTCTATGAGCCCGGCTCGCATCTCATGCAAGAGGAGATCTGCGCCCGGTTCGGGGTGAGCAGGACCCCAGTGCGAGAGGCTTTGCGGAAGCTCCAGGCGCAGAACCTGGTCGATCTCATCCCCAACAAGGGCGCCCGAATCCGGGTCATCACCCTGTCTGAGCTGGGCGAGGTGTACGCGGTGCGCGCCGAGCTCGAAGGGTACGCGGCATCGCTCGCTGCGGCCACCTTCACCGGGGATCAGGTCGCCGCGCTCGAAACAATTCAGTTGCAACTGGAGGCGGTCGTCGCTTCGGCGAGACTGTCCGTAGGCAAGCGCCCCGCCGACAGCTTCATCAATGCCCAGCTCACCCGCTTCAACGAGGAATTCCACGGTGTCATCCGGGACCTGGCCGGAAACCGGCTTCTGGATCGGCTCGTCGCCGACCTGCAGCGGCGCTTCCCCAAGGACTACGTCTGGAAGGCGACCGGGTCAGCGGACCAGATCGAGGCGATCAACGTGATCGAGCATCGCCGGATCCTCCATGCACTTGAGCAGAACGACGCAGAGACCGCGCGCACGTCGATGACCGAGCACGTCCGCAACGCCGGCAGGCTCATCCTCGGCCACCTGCACGAGCGCGGCGCGGCGACATGAGTCAGCCGCGGCCTCGCTGGACAGCGCGATTACTGTCATCAAGATCTGCGCGTCAGCACGCCTAAAGCTTGAACAAGCCCGTGATCTGGCGGCTCGTGCCCACGTTGGCGAAGACGTGTTCCATGCACATCAGCGCTGCCTCATGCCGCTCCGGGGACGTCCCGGCGACCGCGTCGGCCACGACGAAGCACCGGTAGTCGAGATTGCGGGCATGCTGGACGGTCGAGATCACGCAGACATCCGTGCAGACTCCGGTGACGATGAGGTTCTCCGCCCCGGCCAGGCGCAGGACAAAATCGAGATCCGTGCCGAGAAACGCGTCATAACGGCGCTTGTTCCGGATCAGGCGGTCTCCGGGTTCTGGCGTCAGGTCGTCGACGATGTCCAGGCCAGGAGTCCCCTCCAGGCAGTGCGGGGGCTCGAATTCGAGCTCTATCCCGAAGTCCGACCCGTCAGCGCGATGCATTTCCTGGGTGAAGACGACCGGAAGCCCCTTCGCCCGTGACCTTGTCGCCAGTTCAGCGATCAACGGCATGATCTCCAGCGCTCCTGGCGCGGCCACCGGTGCGCCGGGAATGACGAAGTCATTCTGCATGTCGACTATGAGCAATGCCGTCTTCTCAGGTGCGCCCACGAGCTCGCTTACGTTCTGCCTCATACCTGCCTTCCTTTCTCATGGCCCGGATCCCACGGCCTTTGCGCAGTCGTGTGATCGCGTGCGATCAGTCCTGGATAAGTACGACACGCCGGGATCGTGACGGTACCAGAGCTTGCCGGGTCATCGTCGCCCACTGTCCGGGTTGCCGGCCACCATCCCCGTGACCTGCGCGGGGGTGGGTGCGCTACCGCTTCGTCTCGGTCCCGGCGGTGGCGGTGTACGCGACCATGGCCGGCACCCGCTCCTGTACAGCGATCGCGGGGTGGGCCAGCGATGCCCCGTCGGAGCTGCGGCTACGATCTGGCGGGTTCTGACCGCCGTGGACATACTGGCTCTGGACCAGGTCATCGGCTCGCAGGTCGCGGCCAGCCTGGCGGCCAGCCAGCTCCCGCAGGCACCGGCGGTGCTCACGGTGGACGGCAAGACGCTGCGCGGCGCCAGGACAGCCGACGGGCACGCGCCGCTGCAGGATTGCGGGCTCCGCGGTCGCTGGCGCCAGGGACAGCGCCAGCTGCCGCCTGGACGGCGCGAGCACTGCTGCGATCACTCCGGCGCCCGCCACGGCCGCGGCCGCCCACTCGGCAGGCCGGAAGCCCGCGATGAACGACGCCGAGCAGGCATAGCTGCCGTGCGCTGCGAAGACCGCAGCCATCACAGCGACGCCGAATACGCCGCCCAGCGCGTTCAGCGCGTTGTTCGTGCCGGCCGCTACGCCCACGTCTGCACGATCGCGCCGCCGACCACCGGGCCGACCGCCACCCCGAGGCCGCTGACAGATCCCGATCGCGGTCCCGCGCTTGTCCACCGGGAATGCGTCGCAGGTCAGCGTCAGCGTCAGCGTCGGCGGCACCAGCACGGCGCCGCCAGCGCCCTGCACCACCCGTGCGGCGATCAGCAGCCCGGCGCTCTGGGCCAGTCAGCATCAGGCAGCCAAAGACCAGGCTGTAGGCGTTGATCGTCCACTCGAGGTCTTGCAGGCTTGCACCGAGCTGACGAACTCCGGCCGAAGGACTGCCAGGTCTGCTGATGCAGAGGCCGCGAGAGCGGCGCCGCACCTGCGGCGAGCACGAGCAGCCGCGGCTGGTAACCATGCGTAAGCCCGGCTATCCCCGATCAGATCCTGCATCCCGGCCGGTGTGCCATCCACCAGCACGACCAGATACAAGCGCCACCACTGCGGGTCGACCCGGGCACCACCCGCGCCTCGATCCGGAATACCGCGACGCCAGCTTCGACGAGGTCGGCGGCTGGATCCTCTGTTGAAGGCATCACTGCATGACCAGGCTCGCTTGCAGACCGCATCGGGCGGTAACTGCCCACTTCCTGGGCCGAATGAGGGCCGACACGCAAAGGCCCCCGTGATCCGGGGGCAAGGTCTGTGCACAACGGAGCGGGCGGGCGCGCATTCGCTGCAATTTGGGACTTACGCCCTATCGACTGCCGAGGTGCTAGCCGCGCTGGCCGTTCGGCCCGCTTCCGTCATGCGTAGTCAGTGTAACACGCGGCGTAAATGACCAGCCAGCGCCGCTTGCGCAGGTCAGACGGCTTGCAGATCCCTCCGGTCGCTTCGCCGCTGACTGGGCAGATGGCAAGTGCCGGTCCACGCGCGCCAGGCGGCCGCGAACCGATCACGCTTGTGTGGCGCGCTGCTCGGCGATCGAGTTACCGCCGTCCACGACCAGGTATTGCCCGGTGATGTAGGACGCGCCGGGGCTGGCCAGCCAGGCAATGGCGGCGGCGACCTCGTCGGGTGAGCCGCTCCGGCCGGCCGGGGTGGCCTGCCCTTGGCCGCGCTCTTCCGGGGTCTGGGAGCCGGTCGCTATCCAGCCCGGGGCGACGGCGTTGACGGTGATTCCGTGCCCTGCGGTGTCGACGGCGGCCGCGCGGGTGAGGCCAACCATGCCCGCCTTGGCGGTGGCGTAACCGACGTCCGCGCGGATCGCCATCACCGGGCCGGTCACGCTGGCCACCATGATGATCCGCCCCCAGCCGCGACTGGTCATGGCCGGCAGCGCCGCCTTGGTGACCAGGAAGGCCGTGGTCAGGTTGCGGGCGAGCGCAGCCTGCCAGGTCGCCAGGTCCATGGATTCCACGGTGCCGGACTCGAACACGGGGTCAGCGGCGGAGATCATGCCAGCGTTGTTGACGACGATGTCCAGCCTTCCCCATTGCTCCAGCGCAGCCGATACAAGCCCGGACGCCGGGCCGGCCTCGGTGAGATCGCCGGCGATCCCCGCCGCGTCGAAACCAGCGCTGCGCAGTTCGCTGACCCTGTCCTGGATCCGGGCCGTGGTGGCGCTGATCATCACGGCCGCACCGAGTTCGGCGAGCAGCCTGGCGGCGGCGAAACCGATGCCGCCGGGACCGCCCGCCCCGGTGACCACCGCGACCCGGCCGGACAGGTCAAACGCCGCTGGGATGGGCATTGTCCGATCCTAGTAGGGCTGCCAGATCCCCGGCCCGCGAGAAGGCGGTGGCCGGCCGGTGGGCAGCAAGGGATAGCCTTCGGGCCTATGGTGAGGCGCCCTGACCCCTTGAAGAGCACGCCGCCTGCCTTCGGCGAGGAGGCAGCCAGCCAGATCCTGCGGGAAGGCTTCGGCGTGGAATCGTCGTCCCTCAAGCCCCTCGCGGGCGAACGGGACCAGAACTTCCGGGTGGACACGGCTGGCGGCCAGCGCTTCTTGTTCAAGATCTCTAATCCGGCGGATGACCGGCCCATCCTGGCGATGCAGGCCGCCGCTCTCCGCCATATCGAGCGAGTGGATCCGGACCTGCCGGTGATGCGTGCCCTGCCGACCGCGGCGGGGGAATCCTGGGTCGAGGTGCCGGGGCCCGACAGCCGAACCTACCCTGCCCGGCTTTTCACCTTCCTGCCCGGGCACGTGACCGCGAACACAGCGCTCACCACCGAGGCGATCTGGTCCCATGGGCAGATCACGGCCCGTCTGGGGCAGGCGCTGCGTGGCTTCTTCCACCCCGCGGCCGACTACGAGATCTTGTGGGATATCACCCGCTTGCCCAAGCTCCGCCCGCTGCTCACCCATGTCTCCGACAGCCAGCGCCGGGCACAGGTGGAGCGGGTTCTGGACCGGTTCGAGGCCCGGGTCGCGCCGGCGCTGCCCGGGCTGCGCGCACAGGTGATCCACGGCGACATGAGCCCGGACAACGTGCTGTTCGGCGACGACTTTCGGGTCAGCGGGATCGTGGACTTCGGGGACATGACCCATGCGCCGCTGGCCTGCGATCTCGCCGTCGCCGTCGCCGATGTGCTCCACGGCCGTGACGATGCCATCGAGGCGGCCGACGCGATAATCGGCGGCTACGTCTCGGTGACGCCGCTCGAAGACGAGGAGGCCGGGCTGCTCGCAGATCTGGTGGCGGCCAGGCTTGCCGCTGAGGTCACGGTCACCGCCTGGCGGCGCGGGCTCTACCCGGACAACGCCGCGTACGCCGCGAGCGGCGAGCCGGGGGCCCGCGCCTTCCTCGATGCCATCGAGGCGATGGGGATAGACGCTGTCGCGCGGCGTTTCCGCGAGGCCTGCCGTCAGCTCCCCTACCAAAGGTCTGCCACCAGTAGCCTGCTGGAGCGCCGCCGGCGGGCGCTGCCCCGATCGCCGCTGTTCTACTCCCGCCCGGTGCACCTCGTCCGCGGCGAGGGTGTCTGGCTGTTCGACCCCGACGACCGGCGGTACCTCGACTGCTACAACAACGTGCCCGTGGTCGGGCACAGCCACCGACGGGTCGTGCAGGCGGTCACGCAGCAGCAGCGGCTGCTCGCGACCCACAGCCGCTACCTGCACGAGGCGATCGTCGAGCTCGCCGAACGGCTCCAAGCCACCCTGCCGCCGGAGCTGGACGCCGTCATGGTCGTGAACTCCGGCAGCGAGGCCAACGACCTCGCCTGGCGGATCGCCCGCGCGGCCACCGGGCGCGCCGGCGCGGTCGTGACCGCCTGCGCCTACCACGGGCTGACCGAGGCCACCCACGCCCTGTCCCCCGAGGAGTGGGCCAAGGGGGAGCAGCCCGCCCACATCGCCACGATCCCCGCGCCTGACGGGTACCGCGGCCCGTACCGGCGGGGAGAGGACGGGTGGGTGCAGCGGTACGCCGCTCACATCGATGACGCCGCCCGAGCGCTCGGCGACCGCGGCTTCGCCGCCATATACCTGGATCCGGCCTTCACCGCCGACGGCATCCTGTCGCCCCCTCCCACCTACCTGCAGGAAGCAGCCCGGCGGGCGCTGACCCTGGGAGGGCTCGTGGTGGCCGACGAAGTGCAAGCCGGTCACGGCCGGTCCGGGACGCACCTGTGGAGCTTCCATGCCTCAGGGATCGCGCCTGACATGGTCGTGATGGGCAAGCCGATGGGCAACGGCTTCCCGGTCGCCGCGCTGGTGGTCAGGTCCCAGCTGCTCGAGGCCGTTCCCGAGGAGGTCGAGCTGTTCAGCACCTTCGGCGGCAACCCGGTAGCCTGCGCGGCCGCGCTCGCGGTCCTGGCCGTCATCGAGGATGAGGGCCTGGTGGCCAACGCCGCGAAAGTCGGCTCCTACCTCCGGCAGGGCCTGCTGACACTCGCGGAACGCCACCCCCTGATCGGGGACGTCCGGGGCGAGGGCCTCCTGCTCGGCGTCGAACTGGTCGATGAGGCGCGCGGACCAGCGGCTGGGAACGCCCGCAAAGTGACCGAGGCGATGCGCGAGCGGGGGATACTGCTCAGCGCAACCGGCCCGGCTGGAAACGTGCTCAAGATCCGGCCGCCCCTGGTATTCCAGCACGAACACGCCGACCTCCTCCTCCAGGCCCTCGACGAGGTTCTCGCGTCTTCATGACGCTGTGCCGGGTGGGCGCGGAACGCCTCCGCCAAGATGGCTGTGTTCTCTCGCGGCGGCCGGATGCGGCATCAGGCGTGCACCCCGCCGGCCTGGGCGCGCCTGACCACGGCCGGGGCCGCGCCCGGCAGCATCATCGCCGCCATCATCACCACCCACACGGCGATAAAGAACGCGAACGAGCCGGGCCGGGTCGCAGGCCCCATGTCCATCCCGCCCATCAGCCAGACCGCGGCCACCCAGGATGCGGCGGCCAGCCCCAGCGTCGCGGTCAGCGCAGTCGCCGTCTTAGCCGTACTGGCGCACATCATCGCAGCGGAGCGGGAAACTGGCCCGGCGCCCGCCGGGTACCCGGCCGGCCAGCCGGTGGCGCAGCGGCGACAGTATCCCAGCCCAAGAAGCCTGCGACCCGGCCCGGCCCCTGCCGGCGGCCCTCGAAGGTCTCCAGCAGGCTGCCCGGCCCGTGCTCGCCGGTCAGCGGGGTAGCGGGGTAGCGGGGTAGCGGAGTCCACCTCCACCATCGGCAGCCGCCGGCGGGCCGCTGCGATCGCATCCCCTTCGCGAGTGGGCGCATTCTCCCGAAGGCGCAGGGCGTCCAGTTCGGCCTGGAAGCCGGCCAGCACGGGCATCCCCGGCGTGCCGGTGGCGCCGGATACCAGCCACTCCGCATTCTTGGCTCATCCTTCATGATCGTCCTGTTCCTTTGCGTGTCCGTGGTCTCCCGTCACTGGCTGTCGTACTCGTCGTGCCGGCGGTACCAGTTGAGGGGGGCGCCGGGGGTACGTGTCTCGTTTCGTCCTCGTGGTGCCCGGTCCAGCCACTGGTACATGCCCCACAGGCCGTCCAAGCCGCGCGCGTAGGCCGAGTAGGTGTGGTAGACGACGCCGTCCTCGAGCGCGAACGTGCTTATACCGGGAGCCTCCCGCGCGTACGTCGGCCAGTCCGTGCCGCAGTTGGCCGCCCACCCGGCAAGCGGCCCCTCCTTGCCGGCCTCCAGCGACGACCGCATGTCCCTCGGGCGGAAGTTGTACTCGCCGGTTCCCGACTGCTGCTGCTCCGGGGTGAACGCCGCCTGGAAGTCGTAGTTGAAGTCGCTGCCGGACGATGACGCCCAGGGGAAGCTCCAGCCCATCCGCTGCTGGTACGCCTGTATTTTCTCCAGTGGAGCCCGCGTCACCGCACACATCGTGACGTCGTGGTTGGCGAGGTGGACGACGAAGCCGTCGAAGCCGTCGGCGATCGACGAGCAGGACGGGCACCCCGCGCTGTAGTCGGGCCCGAACATGAAGTGGTAGACGAGCAGCTGCGAACGCCCCGCGAACAGATCGGCCAGCGACGCCGTGCCCTCGTCGGTGTCGAACCGGTAAGGTTTTCCGACGCGGACCCACGGCAGCTCCTGCCGCCACCGCGCCAGCTCGTCGCCGCGCCGCGTCAGCTCCTTCTCGGCCTCCAGCAGCTCCAGCCGGGCGGCAAGCCACTCCTCACGGGTTCCGGTCCTGTGATCGGTCATTGTGGTGTCCTCCTTCTGGTTCAGGTCCGCGCTCAAGCGCACGGGCGTTGCATAGAGCATGCCCGGCTAGGTCCTGGTAGGTGTCGTATGGCGCCCACGCGTCATGCACCGCGATGCCGGCGAACTCAGGGAGCACCCCGGCGGCGTCCATCTTCTGGGATCGTGTAGCTGATCCCGGTGAACCCCAAGGTCAGATCCCTCGCGACAATCTTGAAGCGGTACGGGCACAGGTTCGCAGGGTAGGGAACCGATCATGCCCGTAGGACGACAGCACACAGACGTCAGCGGAAGTCCCGGGCATGCGTGTCCACCCGCCCCAGCGACCCAGACTGTCACGACCCTCACGCTTAGGCCGCGGTCGCTCGCGAGCCGCGGATCATGCTGCCCAGTGACCGAAGTCCCGCCAGTACAGGCCGTTCGGGCCGCCCTCGCTCCGGCCCGCGCGGCTTAGGGTGCAGGCATGGAAGCCTTGCAGGCGGACGCGACTGCTGCCCGACGCCTGTGTGCGCTGAGGAGGGTGCAGTTATGGGCACCAGCGGAGCCCTGCATGTCACCGATTCACGGAGCGGCCGCAGCTACGAGATCCCGATAACCGATGGCGCCATCCGTGCGATCGACCTGCGCCAGATCAAGGTGTCCGAGAGCGACTTCGGGCTGATGTCGTACGATCCGGCGTTCCTCAACACCGCGAACTGCCGCAGTGCGATCACCTTCATCGACGGCGATGAGGGAATCCTCCGCTACCGCGGCTACCCGATCGAGGAACTCGCCACCCACACGTCCTTCCTGGATGTGGCGTACCTGCTGCTGCGCGGCGAACTGCCCGGCAAGGAAGAATCAGCCGCCTGGACGCAGGAGATCACCAACCACACCTTCGTGCACGAGAACGTCAAGAAGTTCATCGACGGCTTCCACCACGACGCCCACCCCATGGGCATCCTGGTGAGCACGGTCGCCGCGCTGTCCACCTTCTACCCGGAAGCAAAGGCCATCTCCGATGAGACGCGCCAGGATGAGCAGGTCGTCCGGCTGATCGCCAAGATGCCGACGCTGGCAGCGTTCGCCTACCGGCACGCGATGGGCCTGCCGTACGCCTATCCTGACGACGACCTGTCCTATCCGGGCAACTTCCTGTCCATGATGCGGAAGATGACCGAGCCCCGGTACCGTCCCGACCCGGTGCTCGAGCACGCCCTGGACGTGCTGTTCACGCTGCACGCCGATCACGAGCAGAACTGCTCTACCAGTGCGATGCGGCTCGTCGGCAGCTCCCAGGTCGACCCCTACTCGGCGGCCGCGGCGGCCACCGCTGCGCTGTACGGCCCGCTGCACGGCGGCGCCAACGAGCAAGTACTGCGCATGCTGCGACAGATCGGGTCCACGGACAACATCCCCGCCTACATCGAGCGGGTGAAGCGAGGCGAACTGCGGCTGATGGGGTTCGGCCACCGCGTGTACAAGAACTTCGACCCCCGCGCCACGATCATCAAGACAGTCGCCGACGACGTGTTCCAGGTCACCGGGCGTAACCCGCTCCTTGACATCGCCCTCGAGCTGGAGCGGATCGCGCTCGCCGACCAGTACTTCATCGAGCACAGGCTGTACCCGAACGTCGACTTCTACTCCGGCATCATCTACCAGGCGATGGGCTTCCCGGTCAGCATGTTCCCGGTGCTCTTCGCGATCGGGCGGATGCCTGGCTGGCTGGCCCAGTGGCAGGAAGGCGCAGCTGACCCGGAACAGAAGATCTCCCGGCCGCGGCAGATCTACGTCGGCGAAGGACTGCGCCACCTCGACAGAACAGCCAGCTGACATCCACGCAGCCGACAGCAGATGAACTCTGCCAGACGAATGGGCCGGCGCTATTGTTCTGCCAGCGAAGTACCTGGCAGACTCCCAGAGCAGTTCACGGGCCGCATCGAGCCACCTCTCAGTACCAGTGACGGAAGCCAAACATGACGACCGCCGAATCAGCACCAGAGGCGCCTGCCGCCTCCGCCACACTGCTGCGCCGCGGCCGCATTCTGGAAGGCATCACGCTGGGCTGGAACGTCGTCGGCATCGTCGTGCTGGCCGTCGCCGCGATTCAGGCCCGCTCGGTCGCGCTAGCCGGATTCGGCCTGGACTCGCTGATCGAGATCGGCGCAAGCACGGTCGTGCTCTGGGAGCTGTCGGGCACTGGCGAAAACCGGCAGCGCCGTGCCCTCCGGCTGATCGGGGGCGCGTTCCTGGCCCTCGCCGGATACCTGGCCGCGCAGTCTGTCGTGGTTCTGGTCACCGGCTACCACCCCGGCCATAGCGCACTCGGCATTGCCTGGACGGCCATGACCGCGGCCGCCATGGCTGGCCTGGCCGCCGGCAAGGCTCGCGCCGGGAGGCAACTAGATAACCCCGTGCTCATCACCGAGGGCAGAGTGACGCTCGTCGACGGGATCCTGGCGGTCGCCGTGCTGGCCGGATTGCTTCTCAATGCTGCCGCGGGCTGGTGGTGGGCCGACCCTATTGCCGCCCTTGTCATCGTCTTCTACGCCCTTCGCGAGGCACGGGAGATCTTCCTGCCGCACCAGTGAGGTCTGTCGAGCGGGCTTACCGCCTGACCGACAGGCAGATCTGACCGCCTTCCTGGACGATGGGGAACACCGCGATGTCGGTATCGGCCGGGCCGCGAAGCCGCTCGCCGGTCCGGACATCGAACCTGCTACCGTGCCCGGGACACGTGATCACCGTGCCATCGAGATCCCCGGCGGAGAGCGCGGCCCCGGCATGCGGACAGCGGTCGGCGACCACGTGCCAGCCACCGGCCACCCGATAGACGGACACCGGGCCAACTGGCGTCACGTCCACTCGGCAGACCAGCCCGAGCCGTCCGGCGGCCTCAGCCACATCGAGCAGCGGGAACCGCTCACTACGCTGGCCGCCGCTCCGGGCCAGCCGTTCGCGCAGCTGCGGCAGCAACGCGCCCCGGCTGGCAACCAGATCGCAGCCGGCCCGCTGGGCGGCAACCCACCGGTCTTTGTCCGGAACGCCGATGTGGCCCGCGATCAGCGTGTCCGGCCACCAGGCACGCCACGCTCGCACGCGCTCCAGGGCATCCGAGCGCAGCACGTCGATAACGGCCAGCACAGGTGCCGCGCCAGCCGTAGCCTGATCCGAGTCCGGTGCCGCCTCCGGCGGATCGGCGACTACCAGCCCATGCTCCTGCGCCAGCTGACCGATCCGGCGGGTGATGACCGGGTCGGTGGTCAGCAGGATCAGCACGTCAGATGAACAACGTGATGTCGGCTTTGGCCGCCATGTCGATGAAGCTCGCCGCGCCGAGCGTGGGCTGCAGGCCGTCGATGAAATCGTCCGCGGCAAAGCCGTACAGGTCCATCGTCATCTGGCAGGGGTGCAGCCGCACGCCGCACTCGAGCGCCATGTCCAGCAGCTCGGTCGGGCTGGCGACCTTGTACCGCTTTGCCAGCATCTTGATCATCTTTGTGCCCATGCCGCCGAAATGGATCTTGCCGAGCTTGAGGTGGTCGGTGCCGCCGCGGTCGACGAGCGACTCGCCCTTTTGCATCCAGTTCCTGCCGGTGATCCGCCTGGAGTTCTTCTGGAGCACTCGCAGTCCCCAGAAGGTGAAGAACACGTCGACCTCCAGGCCGGATGCGGCGCCGGTCGTGGCCAGGATCAGGGTCGGCCACACCCGGTCCAGGTCACCGCTCCAGCAGATGATGGCCATGCGCTTGGCCTGCTCGTCCTGGGTCATTTCCTGGGCAGCGGCGGAGATGTCGGTGGTCTGCATGGGTGCTCTCTCCTTCGGGTCAGTCCACACATCGGTAGCAGCGGATATCTCGTTCATCGATCAGTTCGCGGTAAGCCTCGAACGCAGCGGTGCCGTCCACCAGGTGGTGCCGCTCCCCCGCGAGATCGGCTGGCCGGATCCGCGCCATCCAGCCCGTCCCGTACGGGTCGCGGTTGGCGACGGCAATATCGGAGGCAAACTGCTCCTCGTTAACCTCGAGCAGTTCTCCGGTCAGCGGCGTGGGAAACGGCCCGACCCACTTGGCGCTCTCGATGACCGCGACGGACCGGCCGCGCTGATAGCTCCGGCCGGTTCTTTTCCAGCTGACCTGCACCATCCGTCCGCCCAGGGTCTGAGCGATATCGGTCATCCCCAGCACGGCGACGTCGCCTTCCAGGCGGACCCAGACGTTCAGTTCGACGTCATAGAGCAGGTGGTCCGGAACGGCGCAGCCATGCCAGAGGAGGTCAGCCATGCATCGTCACCCGCCGCAGGCGATCCCTTCCGCGTCGAGGAACTGCCGGTATACCTCGACGCCCGCCGGGCCCGATGCGAGGTCGCTCACTTCGGCGTCCCAGTCAGAGGGTCGCAGCCTGGCCACCCATCCGCCACCATACGGATCGGAGTTGATCAGCCCCGGTGAGGTTTCGAGCGCGGCATTGACCTCCGCGATCTCGCCGGTTACAGGCGCGGGCACCGGGCCGACCCACTTGCCGCTTTCGACCGTGGCGATGTTGCGGCCACGGGCGACTGCCCTGCCCGGCTTCTTGAGGGTCACGGCGATGATCGACTTGGCGAGGCTCTGCGCGACGTCGGTCATCCCGACCGTCACCAGGTCGCCGTCCTTGCGGGCCCAGACGTGCTTGTCGACGACGTAGTACAGGTCCTCGGGAATGTTGCAGTTGTTGACCAGGGCCACCGCGTCAGTCTCCTGTCCCCTGCTGTGCTGGCAGTTCGTGTCCGGGCTGCTCGTCGTGGGGCTGCCCGTGCTCGGCCAACAGGTGATGGACGAGCATGTCGAGGGCAACCATGCGTATCTCGCGGCCGAATCCGGCCAGGAACTCCGGGTCGCGGGCGGCCTTCCTGACCAAATGCTGGTAACGGTCTCCGCACTTCGGGCAGGTGATCTCGTAGAAGACCTTCCCGTTGCGCTCACTTGTCCGGACCTGGTCGCCGTGCCGCTCGCCGAGATGAGCATGAAGTGCCCGTGGCCCGGCCGCGAGGTCGCACCACGGGCAGTCCATGCTGTCCCCCTCAGACGGTTTCGAGAGTCGGGGCCGGGCGGCGCGCCCGGTCGACAAGCTGGATGAGATCGATCACCGTGATGCGGTCGTCGTTGCCCGTGGTCTTGACCGCATCGGTGTACATGACGAAGTCCTTCGGGCAGGCGACCACGAAGTGATCGACGCCGACGGCAACCGCCTCGCGGATCCGGCTCTCGCTCGGCCGCTCGGCCTGTTCAGGTCCCGTCATCCAGATCCGCCCGCCGCCTGCTCCGCAGCAGAACGTGTTCAGCCCGTTCCTCGGCATCTCCACCAGATCGCAGCCGAGCGCAGCGAGGACTTGCCGTGGCGGGTCGGTAAGCCGGTTGTGCCTGGCCAGGTAACACGGGTCGTGGTAGGTCACCCGCATGCCGAGCGGCTCGACGCCGATGGCCCCATCGCCAAGCAGGCGCTGCAGCAGTTGCGAGTAGTGCATGACCGGCTTGTCCAGGCCGAACGCCGGATACTCGTTCCGCAGGGTATTGAACGAGTGGGGATCAGTGGTGAAGATCTCCTCGAAGGTGGCGCTGCGGAACGCTTCCATGTTCTGCTCGGCGAGCATCTGGAACAGGCCCTCCTCGCCGATCCTCCGCACGTCGTTGCCGTCGTCGCGTTCGCCGTCGAAGAGCATCCCGAAGTCCACGCCCGCATCGCGCAGGATGCGGGCCAGGCTGCGGGACAGGACCTGAAGCCGTTCGTCGAACGAGGCGAAGTCGCCGACGAACCACAGGTACCGCACTGGCTCCTTGCGGGCGTCCTTCACGCCGAAGCCGAGCTCGCGGGTCCACCGGGCACGCATCCGGCTCGACTTGCCGAAGGAGTTGCCCTGCTGGGCGTCAGCCTGGAGAACCTGCCGGACGGCAGGCTCGATCTGTCCCGCGTCGACGAGCTGGCGGCGCAGATGCACGATCGTGTCGACGTGCTCGATGTCGACGGGGCATTGCTCCACGCAGGCACCGCAGGTAGTGCAGGACCACAGAACGTCCGGGCTGATGACCGCCGTCTCGGCGGCGCCATCGGTTCCGTTGCTGTCCCCGTCATGGACAGTGTCGCTTGCGCTCCCGGTACCAGACGACATCAGGCCGTCCCGCAGGTTCATGATGAGCAGCTTGGGAGACAGCGGCTGGCCACTATTCCACGCCGGACAGGCGGACTGGCATCGCCCGCATTCGGTGCACGTCAGCGCGTCCAGCCGCTGCTTCCAGGTCAGCAGCTCGAGTTGCGGAGTTGCCGCCGGCGCCTCGGCGGGCAGCTCGCCCAGCGCCCCGAGCGCACGCGGCCGCCGTGAGAACGCGACGTTCAGCGGCGCCATCACGATGTGCAGGTGCTTGGAGTAGGTGACGAAGACGCCGAACCCCATGATCACGGCGATGTTCGCCAGCAGCAGGCCGGTTTCGAGCCCGGAGTTCGCGCTCGTGCCGAGCGGCTTCAAGACGCCCGCGAGCCAGTGGGACGCGAATGCCGCGTTCCCGTAGGGGAAATGACCGGTGTTGACTTGCGCCGCGCGGTAGCCGAGCAGCGTGATCATCACAAGCGCGATCATCGACAGCGTGATCCACGCGGCCGTCGTGTGCGAGCCGTAGAAACGGGAGGACTTTCCCCGGCGGCGGGGTGATTCGACCAGCCGGGTCACCGTGAAGACCGCGAGCCCGGCCAGCACGATCACCGTGAATAGGTCCTCGACGAAGCCGAGCTCGCCCGAGTGCCCGATCAGCGGGATCGCGAAGTCCTTGCTGAGGAAGGTGTCCCCCAGTGCTTCGATGATGGTGAAGAGCAGGATCAGGAAACCCCAGAACACCAGCGCATGCGGAAGTCCCGACCGCCACCGCTTGAAGAGCTTGCGCTGGCCGAGCACCTCAGCGAGCTCGGCAGTCACCCGGGCGGGCGCGTCCGCGAGCCGACCAGGCGCAGGCTGGCCTGACCGGACCAGGCGAGCCAGCCAGGCGAGCCGCGTCCCCGCCAGGCCCAGCCCGGCCAGGACGATGACGCCGCCGACGATGATCCGGACGAGCATCACCGGCCCAGCTTCTCGGTGAGCGCGGGAACGAGGTCGAACAGATCGACCGTGGTCCCGTAGTGCGCGACGTCGAAGATCGGCGCGCCCGGGTCGGTATTGCAGGCGATGATCAGGTCGGCGTCACGCATCCCTTCGAGGTGCTCCGGCGCGCCGGAGATGCCGAACGCCAGGTAGGCCTTCGGCTTTACCTTCAGGCCCGACTTGCCGACCTGGCGGGTCTTGGGCAGCCAGCCCGCGTCGACCACGGGCCGCGATGCCGACAGCGGGACGCCGAGCGCGTCGCCGAGCTCTTGCACGAGCTCGACGTTGTCCTGCGACTCGATTCCCCGCCCGACCGACACCAGCAGGTCGGCCGTGGTGATATCCACGTCGCCACCCGGCGGCTCGGTCACCTGGACCAGGCTCATCCGCAGCCGGTCAAGCCCGGCGGGCGGGGCGACCTCGACCACCTCCGGCGTGCCTGCTCCCTGGCCGGCCGCGGCAGGATATGTCCCGCCGACGACGGCCGCGATCGCCCGCTCGCCCGGTAGCTCAAGCTCGGCCAGCACTTTCCCGCCCAGGATCTGCGCGGTGGCCACGATCTCACCGGCCGCCGCCTCGAGCTTGGTGACAGCGGCGGCCAGCGGAGCCTGCCAGCGCACTGCCGCCGCGGCGCCGAGGTCGAGGCCCGCCGTGGCCGTAGACATCAGCACCAGCCGCGGTGACCGCTCGGCGAGCACCGCGGTCAGCGCCTGCTCGTACGCCTCGGGCAAGTACTCGGCGAGCGCGGGGTGATCCACGCTGACGACCACATCGGCCCCGCCAAGCTGGCTGGCCAGATCGCGCGGCCCGAACAGCGCCACCTCCGCCTGACCGCCCAGCGCGGCCGCGAGATCACGGGCAGCCCCGAGCAGCTCGTATGTGGCGTCGGAGATCTGCTTGCCGTCGTGCTCAGCGAGCACCAGCACGTTCCCGCCCATAACATCCTCACCCCTTCACCAGGCCGCGGTCGCGGAGCAGGTCCGCGATCGCCGTAGCCACGTCATCGGCGCTGCCGGTCAGCATCTGGGCGTGACTGGCCTGCTCCGGCCGGAACATTCGCCGCACCGTCGGTGCTGGGGCGGCAGTCGCTGCGGCGGCAGTCACCTCACGCAGGCCGCCGGCCTGCATCGCCTGCCGGATCCGGGTGATCGGGGCGTACCGGGGTGCCTGCCTGGCCGCCTGCACGCCGATCACGGCCGGAAGCTGCACCGCAAGCTCGTGCACCAGGCCGCCGGCGAACTCCTGCCGCACGGTGACCCCGCCATTGGCGGCCTCCACCGCGACCACCACCGATACGTGCGGCTGTCCGAGGTGAGCGGCGAGCATCGGCGGCAACTGGCCGTCGATGTCGTCAGCAGCCTGCACCCCGGTCATCACCAGGTCGGCCGGCTCGGCCGCCAGGTAGCCGGCCAGCAGCGCGGCCCGGTCACCGGTGAGCATCGTCTCCTCGCCGCCGGTGACCTTCACCGCCGAATCAGCACCCTTGGCGAGCGCTGTGTAGAGCGCCTGGTCGATGTCCGGATCACTGGCCAGGCCGACGGCCACGACGTCGGCGCCGGCGGCGTCCTTGATTAGCAGCGCCTCCTCCAGCGCCTGCGCGTCCCATTCGCTCACCACGAACTTGAGGAACTCGCGATCGATACCGGTCTCGTCAGCGGTGAGCTCGATCTCTTCGACGAGGTCCGGAACTGCCTTCATAAGCACAACAATTCGCACGCGTTTCTGCCTTATCTAGCGGAGAACTTCGTCGAGCCGCAGCTGCTGCCTGATCTCATCCAGGTCGGCTGCCGAAGGGAGGAACGGGTAATCGCGGAATGGCTCGGCCGGACGGTAGGAGCCATACGGCCGGGTACAGCCTGGTTCGCCTTTCTCGCCCGGACAGCCGTTGGTCATGAAGGCGACGCCCTGGCTGACCACCGCGTCTACTGCCGCTGCACCGGCCCGCAGGTGCACGAGGCCGCCGTCGGCGTCGAAGTCGAACTGGCCCAGGTCGTAGCCCTCGGTTTCGATCAGGTGCTTGGCCAGCTGGACCCGGCGCCAGCGGACCAACGGCGACTTGGGGTGACCAGCCATCCGGGAGTCGGGCTCTGGGTTGAAGCAGAACAGGTAGGAGAAGATCTCCTTGTCCCGCAGCGCACAGAACAGTTCGATCAGGTCCTGGTCGGTCTCCCCGAGCCCGACCAGGGTGTGCACGTTGACCTTCCACGGACCGAAGATCTCGCGGGAGTCGGTGACGACCTCCCAGTACTTCTCCCACTTCAGGCCGCCGGCCGGCACGTCGGTGCGGATGTTGCGGAAAAGGTCCTCGGTGACGGCGTCCAGCCCGATCCCGATCATGTCTACGCCCAGCGCCTTGAACGTCTCCAGCCGCTCCCGGTTGAGGGTCGGCGGCGCGACCAGGATCGACAGCGGAGTGCGCACCCGCGCTGCGATCCGCCGGGTGATGTCGCAAGTGTCGGCGTAGGCATGGCCGTGCGTGACCATCGAGATGCACAGCCTGGTCAGCTTGTCCTCGCGGGTGGCCATCCGGTCGACGAGTTCGTCGGTTCCGACCAGGGGCCACTCCACCCGGATGAACTGGTCGCCATAGTCGACGGGCCTCGTGCGGGCCAGGCCGCAGTAGCCGCAGTCGGACAGGCAGCCCTCGTCGTAATTGAGCAGCAGGTTGATGCCACCGAAATCGAAGTCCCGGCTGAATCTTCCGGACTTCATGCGGAGGGCGATGGCGCTGGCGTAGGAGATTCTTACGTAGTCGGGGCTGGTCCTAGGTCGGGTCAGCAGGGGGAGCGAGGGCCTGCGGGGGTGGCCCTGCGCGTCGCCTTCGGCTCTTTTACGCGCTGGGCCACCCCCGCAGGCCCTCGCTCGGGCTGTCATGCCAGGCTCCGGGTCGGCTCGGGGAAGTAGCAGGAGCCTTCGGATCGGACGGGAGCGGCAGCGACGCGATCCTGCGCCTGGCGGCCGGCCTGAACGACAGCCGCGACAAGTTGCTCTGGCGCGACGCCCAGCGCGCTGGCGGCACCGGACCGGGCAATCGCCCTGGCGACCGAGAGGCCGTCGAGGCGGTGCCAGCGCAAGGCCGACTCCATCGCCACGACCGGGGCGGGAAGCTCATTGAAGTCGCCGACGACGACGGCGCTCTTCACCAGGTCGCCGTGGGTCGTGAGGTAGATGCGAGCCAGGCCGGCTGGGGTCTTGAGGGAGGCTGAGCCGGTCCCGTCGAGGGCGGCGCTGCGGTCCGCGAGCCAGGAATCACGGGAGTACTTGCCTGCGGCGAACTGGGCGGCCAGCGCGCACTCGTGATCTGAAGGCTCCCCCGGCTCAAGGTCGGCGCCGAGGGCCGTAGCGAATCCTGACGCGATCACCTGGCGCAGCGCGGGGCCGTCCCAGGGCTGGCCGGTCAGTGCGGTGACTGTGGTGACGCGCTCGGCGACCGCGGATGCCGCCTTGTCCCCGAGTTTCGCGGCCGGGATTCGCAGCGCCCGGAGCATGAAGCCGATGTCGAGATCGGCCAGGACGCTGGCATGGAACAGCATCGCGCCCGATTGATCGAGATACAGGCCGAGACCGGCGACCTTGCGCCCGTTGACCTCGAGGTCGTTCTTGCCCTTGAACACGGCGCTGATGCCGAGTTCGGACAGGCCCGTGATCAGCCCGCCGGCGAGTTCGGAGATGATCTCGCGCGGACGCAGGTCGGACGGCGCGGCGGCCACCAGTGCGACGCCGAGCTGACCGGCGCCCATGATGATCGCCCCGCCGCCGGTGGGGCGGCGGCTGACACGGGTTCCGGTGTCGCGGCACACCGCCAGGTCGACCTCGGCGTCCAGGTTCTGGTAGCGGCCAATCAGCGCGCAGTGCGTGCGATAGGTGTACAGGCGCAGCGTCGGCGGCCGGGGCAGTGCTCCGCGCGAGTACCGCGCCATCAGCGCCTCGTCCAGGGCAAGGCCCTCCGCAGCTTCCGCTCGGTCCTCCGTGAGCAGCCGCCAGGACTGTCCCGCTGCGGTCAGCCAGCGTCCGGCGGTACCGGTGCTCACGTGCCCACCTCGACTTTCGAGTAGCTCTCCTCGCTGTCGCCGGTCCACGTGAGCGAGCAGCAGTACTCGAACAGACGCGGCGTCAGGCCGCGGGCTGCGGCATAGGCGATCGCGCCGTCGGCGGGATAGGCGATGCCGTTCAGCCCCAGGTCGATCGCGGCCTGATCGAGGTCGGTCTTGGTTTTGCCGAGCGGCCGGGCGCAGCCGAGGTTGACCGGTGTCGTCGGGGCGGCCAGCCGGGCGGTGCCGAAGAACTCGGCGACCTGATCGGTCGGCGGCGGCGGGATGTGCGCCATCGGCGTGCCGGTCAGCGGGGTCAGTACCACCAGGATGAGGGTGGAGACCGGGTAGCGGGTGAGCATCTCGAGCGCCCGGTGCTCGCCGAGGAACCTCCCGTAATGCAGGCCGAGGACGATGTGCGGGATGATCCGCAGGCCTTCCCCGGCCAGCACGCTGAGTGACCGTTCCATGTCGGCGACGGTCAGGTTCAGGTGGTACACGTCGCGGATCGTCTCGTCGGCGCCGATGATGTCGAGCATCACTCCGTCGACGCCAGCTTGGGCCAGCCCGGTGGCCAGCCTCGGTGAGACGACGCCCGAGTGGACGATGACCTTCATGCCGAGCTCGGACTTGATCCGCGGGATGTGCCGCAGGTGCGGAAGGAGCGGCACCTCGCCGGTCCTGGTCGATCCGCCGGAGACGAGCAGTCCCTCGCTGCCCTGGCTGCGCAGCCGGCTCGCCAGGGTGAACAGGTCCTGGTCGGCCCGGACGGAGATCATGCCGTCGAGCACCTTGGTCTGGCAGTGGTCGCAGGACAGCGCGCAGGCCGAGCCGGTGACGGAGACCGGCAGGAACCGGCGCGGGTTCTCTGGCGTCCATTCCGGCGTCTGCCACCGTTTCAGGCCGGGCGCGTAGAAGTCCATCACGTCCGGAAAGTTCGCCCGGCGGATATCCGCGGGCGACTGCACGTCGGTGCGTGCCCGGTCGGCCGGCCCGCCCGGCGGCTGCTTGCCGGTCATTCCGCGATCGCCCCGGACAGCCGGTACTCGGCAATCTTCGCCGCGTACCAGGTGGTGATTTCCTCCGGATCGGCGATCAGGGCATCGAGGTCGGCCGGATCGGCCAGTTCCGCCTCAATCAGCCAGCCGTCACCGAACGGATCCCGTTCGACGAGCCCGGGGTTGTCTGCTGCTGCGGAATTGACCGCCCGTACGGTGCCCGATACCGGGCTGCTCAGCGGGCCGACGAACTTCACCGCTTCCATCTCGCCGAAGGGCCGCCCGGCGGTCAGGTTGGTTCCCGCTGCGGGAAGGGACAGCTGGGCGAGCGTGCCGCTCGTCTCGACACCGAGCGGGTCGATGCCGATCCTGACTCGGCCAGGCGCGGTGAGCTTGACCCACATGTGCGTAGCGGGCTGGTAGCTGCGGTCGAGGGCGAGCGCGAATCCGTGCACGTCCCGCATCGCCGCGGAGCTAGCCGGCCCGGTACTAGTCATGGCAGTCTGCCTTCGGCTCTGGCCAGTGCCGCCGCAAGTTCAGTTCCTGACTCGCCGAACCGGCTCAGCACGTCGGCGGCGGCAGAGACGGGCATCCCGGCAAGGGCGCACGCCGCGGCCTCGGCCTGGCTATTCATTCCTGGCGCAGTAAGGACGACCCGGTCCAGCCTTTCCCTCACCACGCTCGCCACGACGCTGGCGCCGCTGCTCGCCTGCACGGCGAACGTCCAGATTCCCGCGCGCACCTTGACCTGCCGGCCCGTGCTGACAGTCGGGGCCGTCCGGTCTGGCCCGGCGAGCCATTCGGCTGTAACGAAGCGGCGGTCGAGCTTGTGGACTGACTTGAGCTCGGCGGGGCTGAGCACGCCAGATTCGGCCCGCAGCCCCAGGGCGCCGGAAAACGAGTCGATCAGCGCGGCGCGGAAGGCTCCCGGATCTACCGGCGTCGAGGCGACGTAGCGCCGCATCAGCCGCAGTGTCTCGGCGCGCTGCACCGGATCGGTCAGCGCCAGCACGCGGGCGGCGCGCTGGTGGTCGAACGCCTCGATCAGGTTGCCGCAGACCACCACCGCGTCCTCGATCTGGCCGGCACCGTGACCGCAGATCTTCGCATCATCGCGGCAGATCTCGCCGTTGTCATCGAGTCTGGCGTCGACACCAAGCACACGGAACGCCGACACGGCCGGCTCCAGCAGTGAGCGCAGTGCGTCGCGGCGTGATGGCGAGACGTCGCCGGCCGGGATGCAGATCTGGAAGAAGAGCTGCCGGTCATCCAGGTAGACCGGACCACCGCCGACCATCCGCCGGTAGACAGGCAGGCCATGGGACGCGCAATATTCATGGTCCACCTCGGCGGCGTCGCGTAGGTAGCCGAGGCAGACGTACGGCGCGGACGGCCGGGCGAAGGACAGCGTGGCGGGCTCGCCGCCGCTGACGCCGTAGGCAACGGCATGCCACAGGGTCTGCGAGCGCAGCGGCGTGACCCGCCCGAAGTCGATGACTCGCAGCACGTCACTCACCGGCAGACCCAAGGCCCATCGCCTCGTCGATCAGCTCGATGATGTCCCTGACCTGCAGCTGATCGTGCCCCGTGGACTTAGCGGCGTCCTCGAACCGCGAGACCTCGTACGGGCAGCAGACGACAAGGACGTCGGCACCGGTCGCCGCGGCCTCTCTGACCCGGCGCTCGGACAGGCGCTCGGCCGCGTGGTTCTTCGCGAATCCATCCAGCCACATGCCGCCGCCCCCGCCGCCGCAGCAGTAGCCGTTCTCGCGGCACCGGGCCATCTCGAGGAGTTCCACGCCCGGTATGGCCTCGATCAGGGTGCGCGGGGCGTCGTACTCGCCGTTGTGCCGGCCGAGGTAGCAGGGGTCGTGGAAGGTGACCCGCAGGTTCAGCTCTTTCGCCCAGGTGACCTGCCCGACCAGGGGCGCAAGAAGCTGGGTGTAGTGCAGCACGTCGAAGGAGTGCCCCCGCCTGGGGTACTCCTTGACCAGGGCGTTGAACGCGTGCGGGTCAGGGGTCACGATCCTGGCGAACTCGTACTTGGCCAGGGTCGCGGTCACATCCTCGACGAGCGAATCGAACAGGCCTTGCTCGCCGGCCAGGCGCTGCGAGTCGCCGACCGTCTTTTCCTCGTGGCCGAGGATGGCCCAGTCGACGCCGAGCGCGGTGGCGACCCGGGCGAAGGCCCGCGCGGCCTGCTGGCCGCGCGGGTGGTAGCTCCAGTAGTCCTCGACGTAGAACAGCACGTCCACCGGCAACGGGTCACTAGGCAGGATCCGCACCGGGACGCCGGCCGCCCTGGTCCACTGGGCGCGGCGGCGGGCGTTCTCGCCGAGTGCGTTGCCGTATCTGAAGGTCTTCTCGAAGACATCCTGAAGCTCGGACGGCACTGGGGAGCCGTCGGTCAGAGCGGCCTCGCGGACGGCCGGCATGATCTGGATCATGTCGACTTCCTTCGGGCAGACCCGCAGGCAATTACCGCAGGTGGTGCAGAGCCACAGATCATCGTCGGTGAGCAGGTCGATACCGGTCTGGACTTTGCGGTGCAGCTTGCGCGGGCTGTACTCCCCCACCATGTCCACCGGGCAGACCGGAATGCACTTTCCGCAGCCGTAGCACCATTCCAGTGACTCACCGCCGGGAAGCGCGGAGATCTTCTCGAAGCCGACTGGGTCGTAGTCGGTGAGCACGCGCGGCTCGAACATCCGGTTCCACATCGCCGGAAGCTCGACCTCCCGGCCGGAGATGGGCGAGGCGACCGTCGCGGTCTCCTTCTCTACCGCGCGGGGCGGGACCTTTCGGCCTCCGATTGGCATGGTCCTAGCCCTCCAGGTGGTAGACGCCGAGCAGGCGACGGATGAGGTCGGGCAGCGGCGGGACGAGCCGGTTGAACTCCCGCGTCATCCGCATCCGCAGGACTGTGTACATGTAGATCCCGTAGACGGCGGCCAGGAAGACGTCGGTGCCGAACAGGCCCGGGCCGGCGGTCGTGAAGCCGGCCGCCTTGCCGGTCTCGTCGACGAAGGCCATGGCGCGCCCGACGGTCAGGTAGATCTCGCCCCGGCTCGTGCCTTCGGTCAGATCGACGTCATCGGTAGTCACCAGGCCGAGGGCGCCGGTCTCGGTGCTGGGGTCCCACAGCCACCTGGTCCACAGCCAGTACCGGTCCGGATAGGTGAAATGGAGCAGCTCGGACGGCAGGTCGAAGCCAGGCCCCGGATAACCGGTGAGCAGCGCACTGAACTGGTCGTACCGCGCGGCAAGGTCATCACCGCCGCCGAGAAGGCCGGCGATGGCTGCGGCGAGCCGGCCCGGGCCGATCTCGTCCAGGATCTGATCGGCACGGCGTCTGGTCGCGAACGTGAGACGCAGCACCTGCCGCAGCGCCGCGCGATCGAGGCTTCCGGGGTCCGGCAGCAGCACGTCGCGAAGCATGCGGGACTTGCGCTCCAGGTCAGCCGCGATGGCCTGGAGTTCCTCAGCCGTGATCCGACCGAGAATCTCGCGCTGGAACTCCTGCGCGCTTGGCGTGTCGACAACCGGTCCCGCGATCATGACCTGCTCGCTCAGCCGACCGACGCACGAGACTGCGAGCGCAGGTACCCGAAGGCCTTCATGGCCGCTCCGGCCGCCGAGGAGACGGTGTCCTCGATGTCGGCCGGCCCGAGCGCGGCGCCGCAGGCAAAGATCCCTTCCCGGCTGGTGGACACAGTGTCCAGGGGCATGCCGACCGCATCGATGAAGCCGTATTTGTTCTGCCTGACGCCGAGAAGGCCGGCTACCTTCTTGGTGCCGGGCGATGGTTCCATGCCCACCGACAGGACCACCAGGTCCATCAGGATCTCCATCGGGCGTCCCATGGTGGTGTCCTCGCCGCGGACGAGCAGCTTGTCGCCCTTGGGCAGCACCTCGCTGATGATCCCCTTGACGTACTGGACATGGTGCTTTTCCTGAGCGGGCCAGTAGATCTCGTTTTCCCAGTAGCCATACATCCGCATGTCGATGTAGAAGATGTAGACCTTGGAGTTCGGCAGCAGCTGCCGGAGTTCGATCGCCTCCTTGGAGGCGACCCCGCAGCAAACCTTGGAGCAGTACTCGTTGCCGATCTTGCGGTCCCGGCTGCCGACGCACTGGATGAAACAGATCCGTTCCGGCGGCTCGCCATTGGATGGCCGGACGACCTGGTGCTGGGACAGCATCCCCTCCAGGTCGGGCAGGGTGATGACGTCGGGAAACTCGTAGTACCCGTACATCTGGGTTTCCCGGCCCGGATCGAAGTGGGTGAATCCGGTCGCGACGATGATCGCACCGCACTCCGCCCGCTGCTCGCCATCGGGGCCGGCGAGGGTTAGTGAGAATGCCCCCGGCTCGCCAGCCGCGGCGGCCAGTTCGGTGCCGAGCCGGATGTCGACATCCGGGCTCGCCGTCACCAGGTCGATCATCCGGCGGATCTGCGGCTCGGCTGGCTCCCCGCGCGGGGTCAGGCCCGCGTAGTTCTCCGCGATCGGCGCTCCGCCCAGGAAGTCGCGCTGCTCGATCAGCAGGACCTTTCCGCCGATCTCGGCGATGCCGTGCGCGGCCCGAAGGCCGCCAGGCCCGCCGCCGATAACGGCTATCGTGTCCGAGGACATCCCTCACCCCATGTGCTGATCAGCGGCACCGCGGCTGCGGTACCGGCTCTGCTTAGCCGTCGACGTCATCCCAGTCGAGGTACCGCTTCTCGCCGCTTTCGAGCCGCTTGAGGTCAGCCTGGAACTCGGCCCACGCCCGCTCGTGGTCAATGCCCATCTTTTCCAGCACCGGCCGGTAGTCGGCGGAATGCCAGTGGAGCTGGCAGACGCGGTACGGGTGGGCGCCCATGGCCAGGGCGGCGAACTGCGCGTCGCTCATCACGGCCACACCGACGTTGCGGTCATGGGCCTGGGCGGCGAACTGGCTCTTGTCCAGGGTTGTCACGCAGCCGGTGTCGTGGGTGAGGACGACGTCGGGGTCGGCCTCCTCCTTCATGACCTCGATCTTGCGCAGGGTCGCGAAGGACCGGGTGAAATCCCGCTGGACGAGGATGTGCCGGAAGCCGAAGCCGCAGCAGTCGAACCAGGTCGAGTAGCTCCGAACCTCGGCGCCCAGCGCCTCGGCGAGCCCGGTGACCACGGCGGTCCGCTGGCCGCCGTAGATGTCCGGGTCGTAGATCGCGTCGCCCTCGACGAGCTTGTAGTAGTGGCAGGCGGGATGGACCGTGACCGTGATCGAGGACACGTCTCGGATTGCCCGGGCCGCGATCTCGTGCCGCATCGCGTGGAACCACTCGGAGTAGTGGACGATCTCCTCAGGCAGGACGAGTTCCTTGCCGAGCCTGGCCATGATCTCGCGTACCTCGGAGCGCAGTTCGGGATGCCGGATCAGCTCCTCCCTGACCTCCTTGTAGTGCCCGTAGGAGGTGCCGCAGTGGATCAGCGGGAAATACCCGGTCTGGTGCGCGGCGGCGAAGTTCCGCACGGCCACCGCGGCCTGCGCGGCGGAATTCGACGTCGCGCTGGCGTAGTAGTTCCAGGCCGTGCAGGACGTCTGGTCCTGCGGGTCGTGATAGTCGTAGCCGAGCTTGCGCATGACCCAGAAGATCGAGGTCGAGTAGCCGGGGATGTGGCCGCACTGCCCGCAGGACTTGTGGTGCCAGAGATGGGCTTTCTGGATCCGCTTGTCGCGGCCGTATTTGGTGGGCACGGTGATCGCCTCGCGGTCGATCTTCTGCACCACAACCTCGCCCCGCTCTTCGAGTTCGAGCAGTTCACCGCGCGGGTCTTCCAGGGCGCGGTGGTCCTCGCCGCGTTCGAAGTGCTCCTTCTTGCGCTTGAGCGCCTCGATCGGAATCGTCATGGCTCAATCCCTTCCTCTTCGAGGCGTTCCTCCATGAGCTCGCGGAGGATCGCGTGCAAGCCGGGGTCGACGTCCTCGATCATGTCGAGGACGCCGGTGTGCAGCCAGATGAGGTAGAGCTCGATCAGCGTCGAGTCGGCGACCTTCCAGCCGGTGTTCGTGGTGTGCATCGTCTCCGGCGGCAGCGCCCGGCGCCACAGGTCCAGATTGACCGAGACGTCGCTGGTCTCCGGGCCCCAATCGGGAAAAGCATCGGGCTGGAGCATGTCCGGTGACACCTGGGTGCCGGTCGACATGATCTTGTAGATGATCCGCGAGTATCCGCCGAGGGCTTCCTTCGCGGACGCCAGGCCGTTGTTGACGGCGACCTCGCGCATGATCGTGATGAGCCCGCCTGGGTTGTTCCCGCGCGGGCAGCGCAGGCAGGAAAAGCACTGGGAGCATTCCCAGATGTCTTCTTGCATCTGCTGGTAGATGAGCTCGACGTCTTCGCGCGCGGCGGCCTGCGCGATGCGCCGGGGGCTGAAGTCGTAGAACCTGGCCGATGGGCAGACGGCGACGCAGATGCCGCACTCATAGCAGCCGTACAGGTAGTCACCGAATCGGAGATCGCCCTTGACCTGCTCGAACAGCCGCTCCTTCTCGGCCAGGGGTACGTCAGGGTAGCCCGCCACCACTGGTGCCTTCATGTGAGCGTCCGTCTCGGGCATGGCCGCGGCTCCTAGAAGCTGATGACTGCGTCGGCGGAGATCGCAAGGTCGTTGAAGGCCGCGCCGCCGATCATCGTGACGCCGTCGAGGAGATCCCCGATGCGCAGGTCGTTCAGGTCAAGCGAGGGCTGGCAGACCAGCAGCCGGACCCCGAGGCCGGTGGCCTGCTCGATGAAGTAGCGCAGCGGCTGGCCGTGGTCGCCTTTCGGCCCGATCTTGTCGATGACGTCCTTGCGCAGGAGCGTCGGCCCGTACATCGTGAAATAGATCATGACCTCGCACTCCATCGCCGCTGCGGATGCCGCGAGGAAGAACGGGGTCGCCGAGCGGCCCGGGTCGCTCACTCCATGCGTCTGCACGTAAAGAACCTTGGAATCGAGGTCACCGGTCCACATGCGTGGCTCCCGTCACTTCATCCGGCGAATCAGGACGTGGAACACGTCGCCCTGCCTGGCGATGCTGAGGAGCTCGTTGCCGGTGCGCGTGGTCCAGGCCCGCATGTCAGGCTCGACGCCCGGATCGGTCGCGAGCAATTCGAGAACCTGGCCGGGATCGATCTTCTTGATCGCCTGTGACGTCTTGACGACCGGCAGCGGGCAGGCCATGCCCGAGCAGTCCAGAACCTGATCCGCAACCGGCTGGGCAGCTTCGGCCACAACGTCCGCCTTAAGGTTTCCCGGCGTGAGCCAGAACACATTCGCAATTGCACATATGCTTACGTGTGGAACCGATGCTTGTCCAGTGTTCCGCTCGATCACTTGCCGCTTCGACCCGCGTTGAGGCCATGACGATCAACGACCTGTGCTGCGACTTCTGCGGGCGGCTTCTCGCCGCGCCAGGCGGCGCGGCGCGCTTCGGCTACCATCCCGGAGCGCCGCAGTTCCGCGATGACTCCGGGCTTGCCTGCGGGCCATGCTGGACGGACGCTGTCGGCCAGCTCGGTGAGCCGACTGCACGGTCATGCGCTGTCTGCGGCAAGGCGGTCACGCGCACCGAATGCCTGCACGTGCGCCGTCTTGGCGACCGCCGCGCCTGGCGGCTGTGCGCCAGCCATGCCGCAGGGTTCCTCAATCGTCTGCGGACCGTGGAGCCGAAGCTGGATCCCGCCGCGTTCCGGTTCCCGGCTGCCTCCGCGTCCCGGCCGTCCGGTGAGTGACGACCTCCGGGGCGGCCTACCTCGCGGGGGCCTCAGCCGACGGCCCGGCGACCGCCTGCGCGTCCGGCGACCGCCAGCCGAGCTCCTCGGCCATGAACTCGCCCAGGAGGTCGACGGCCTGCACGATCTTCTGGCTCGTCAGCGCGTAGCAGATGGTGCTGCCGGATCGCTGCGCGGTGACGATGCCGCGATCGCGCAGCAGCGACAGATGCTGGCTCGCGTTCGGCTGGGAAATTCCCAGCGCATCGGCTATGTCGCCGACCGACATCGGCCCGTCTCGCAGCTCGTTGATGATCAGCAGGCGCTTCGGGTCCGCAATGGCCTTGCAGACGCGGGCATGCAGCTCGTTGATCTCTGCCGCGTCCATACGTGCCACGCCTGCTCCTCTCCCCCGGGCGGGCCCTCGCCCATCAGCCCGCATCCACATTATGTCTGGTGGCGCAAGCGCGCAGCGAGATCGGAGCTGACACGGCAGCGACTGACGCACGCCCGCGGGAACCTGCTCCGTGAGCAGCTTGTGACCTTCTAATGTGAGCGCATGTCCCTGAGCGCGCGGATGCCTGACCTGGCCGCGCTCGAAATGCTGCTCGCGGTGGCCCGCACCGGCAGCCTCAGCTCGGCGGCGCGGCAGGTCGGCGTCACCCAGCAAGCGGTATCCGCCAGGATCAGGGCCGCGGAGGCACAGGCCGGGGTCGCGCTGGTCGCGCGCACGTCACGCGGCTCAACTCTGACCCCGGAAGGCGTGGTCGTGGCGGAATGGGCAGCCCGCCTGCTCGCCGTTGCCGCCGAGCTCGATGCTGGTCTCGCGGCCCTGCGCAATCGCCACCACACCAGGTTGCGAGTGAGCGCCAGCCTGACTATCGCCGAGCAGCTCCTGCCCGGCTGGCTGGTCGCCCTCCAGGTGGCGGCTCAGCGCCGCGGCGAGCCGCGCGCGGAGATCGTCCTGACCGCGGCGAACAGCGAGACCGTCGCCCAGCAGGTCCGGGAGGGAACCGCCGACCTGGGCTTCGTCGAAGGTCCGGCTGCTCCGCCGGACGTCCGCAGCCGGATCATCGGACGGGACGAGCTGCTGGTGATCGTCCGGCCCGACCATCCGTGGGCGGAACGCCGCCAGCCGCTGAGCCCGGCGGAACTCGCGGCGACCCCGCTGGTCAGTCGCGAGGAAGGATCGGGGACCCGTGACGCTCTCACGGCGGCGCTGGCAACGGCTCTGCACCGCCCCGCCGGGCAGTCGCCCGTGACGGTGCCTCCAGTCGCGCTCGCCCTGTCCACTACGGCAGCCGTCCGGGCGGCGGTTCTGGCCGGTGCCGGACCAGCGGTGCTCAGCGAGCTAGCCGTCAGCGAGGACCTCGCGTCACACCGGCTGACTCGCGTGACAGTCGACGGCCTTGACCTGCACCGGGCGCTGCGGGCGATCTGGACCGGGGGTGCCGTTCCGCCCAGCGGCGCGGCCCGTGATCTGCTCGCCCACGTCAGCCGACCACGCCGCTAGCTGCGGCTGGCAACTCGCGTCGGTCGCCTGGTTAACGCGGCGGCCTAGCGTGCGCGCAGCGGTGCGTGCAGGAGCGGTGCGGCACGCTCGCCGCTCGGGGGATGGTCACCCGTGCGAGCTTCGGCATCCCGCGACCTGGATGGCCAGGGCCCTCTGGCTACCTGTCTTCGAGCCGACTCTGATGTTCACCGCGGAGTTCGGCGAGCCGGATGCTCGGAAGCCGACCGCCGTCCCCATCGGCATCCGTCAGGGCCGGCTCAGCCAGCGCAGATGCTCGTGGTCTCCGAGCAGCTCAAGCCGACGCCACAGTACCGAGGTCGGTGCGACCTGGCTGGCGTGCTCAGCCGCGGCCCGGCGCTGCGCGCCGCGGTCCACCGGAAGGCTCATGTCCAGCCGGTCAGGCGGCTGCCCGGCGAATGGCTGCCCCGTCTCCGCGCGCAACTGGTCCGCGACCATACGGGGAAGGGCCCAGGCGAGTACCGGCAGGCCGCGCGAACTGGCGGCGCGCACGGCAGCCTTGGTGGCTGCCCGGTGATCGGGGTGGCCGGTGATGCCGGTCTCGTCGAAGACGAGCAGGCCATCAGCGCGATGGCTGGTGAGGGCCTGCAGCACCTGGGCGGCAAGTTCGGCCTCTGGAATGGCTGCCAGGCGGCCGTCACCATAGTCAAGCAAGTCGACGCCGGCCACGCCGAGCACGGCGCCCGCCTCCCGCAGCTCGCCTTCCCGCACACTGTGCAGGCTCGCGCCGATCTCATTCAGGGTCGATGCCTCGCCGCGGGTGTAGCAAAGTACGCGTACCTCCGCGCCGGTTCGGGTCAGCAGGTCGATGACGGCGCCGAGGCCGAACGTCTCGTCGTCCGGATGAGCCACCACGACCAGGACGCGTGACCATGAAGGCAGCTCCGATCCCGATGCGGCCCTCGGGGTCGTCGGTCCGGACGGGCACATGAAAGCTCCACTCGGCCTGATAACGATCAGGGGTACCTTCTTCTGCCAGCATGGCGACGCTACAGGAACTTGCCATCTCGATCCTGGCGACGTCCGTGATCAGACACCAATACCCCCTAGGGTATCAGCGTTGGCGGATGATGGGAGCAGCAACGCGACATCGACCGTGCGGATCGGCAGCCCAGATACCTGCCAACTCGGCCTCTTTGCCCAGCGCTATCTGACTCGGTTAGCAGGCTGCCTGGCGGGAGCGGGAACCACCGCAGGGCTTCGAAGCTCGATGGCAAGCCAGGTGGCCCGTCGTCGAGACGGGCCGGGAGCGCGGTCAGCATCGCCCGAGCCTGCTGCAGGTAGCTGGCGAAGACGTCCTCGCCCACCTGTTCGCGCCGCCGGGGATAGTCCAGTTCTCCGTCCGGTCCATAGGTCACGTCGTCCAGGGTGATCTGAGGTCGCGGCGGGCCGTCGGCGTGCCGCCAGAGCCCGGTCCGCGGATCGAACCGGTAGTACGGCAGCAGCCGGTAGCCGTCGACGGCGATCAGCTCGACTGCGGTGGCGATGAAGTCGGCTGCGGCGGCCGAGATGAAGTAGTTGAGGTTGACCCTGCTCCAGCCAGGCTTGACTCCGTAGCAGCCGTGCTCGATCTCCTCGCGGAATGCGTGCGAGCGGCCTATCCCGATGGCCAGCAGGCGGTGCCCGTACGGACCGGCGCAGGAACATCCGCCGCGGGCCTGGATGCCGAACAGGTCGTTCAGCAGCGCGACGACGAAATTGTGATGCAGGTACTGCGCGCCATGGCGGATCCGGAACGAGGCGATCGACAGCCGCCGTGAATGGAGGTTGCCGAGAACCTCGATCCCGGGGTCGGCGGCCCATCGGAGCAGCACGTGACGCCACAGCTGTTCCTCCCGGGCAGCGATCAGGTCGGTGCCGACCGCCTCCTTGAGGCCGAAGACGAGCCCGGCCCTGATCGAATCGATGATGGCGGGCGTGCCGCCTTCCTCCCTGGCCACCGGGTCGTCGAGGTAGCGATGACCGACCGGATCCACGAACGCCACGGTGCCGCCGCCCGGCGCGGTCGGCACCGAGTTCCGCACCAGCTCACGCCGCACGACCAGCACACCGGGCGTCTGCGGTCCGCCGGGAAACTTGTGCGGCGACAAGAACACCGCGTCCTTGTAGTCGCCAGCGCCCCGGGCAGAAGCGGCGACACTGATCGGCACGTAAGCTCCGGCAGCCGCGTAGTCCCAGAACGACAAGGCGCCGTGAGCGTGTAGCACGCAGGCAACCGCGCGGGTATCGGTCAGGATCCCGGTCACGTTCGAGGCCGCCGAGAAGCTGCCGATCAGGAGCGGGCGGTCCGCGAAGCGCGTCAGCTGCCGTTCGAGGTCGGCCAGGTCGATATGACCGTCGGCGTCTTCGCCGATGACGATGACGTCGGCAATGGACTCGCGCCAGGGCAACTCGTTGGAGTGATGCTCGTAGGGTCCCACGAACACGACAGGACGCTGCGCTTCCGGGATCCGAGCGGAGAGCTCGAAACGTTCATCCAGCCCCGCGGGTAGGCGCAATTCCAGAATGCCGATCATCTTGTTCACCGCTGCCGTCGCCCCGGACCCGCAGAAGATGACCAGGTCATCGTCGGTGCCGCCGACCGCGTCACAGATAATCCGGCGGGCATCCTCACGCAGCTGCGTCGTCTGCAGCCCGGTGCTGGAACTTTCGGTGTGGGTGTTCGCATAGCGCGGCAGAACCGCGTCACGGATGAAGTCCTCGATGAAGTCCAGCGCCCGTCCCGACGCCGTGTAATCGGCATAAGTCATCCGGCGGGGGCCGAACGGCCCGTCGATCAACTCGCCCTCGCCGATGATGCCCCGCCTGACCCGCTCGAGCAGCGGCGACGTCGTCATGCCGGCCGTCGGAAACGGGGAGTTCCGCTCAGCCGGCTGCATCGAGCGTGATCTCACGACAGTCACCTCGTCCCGCGCGAATCGATACCCCCATGGGTATAGTTTCACTCAGCGTATCCGTATCCGCAGTGGCGCGGCTGCTGCCCCAAGGCACGAAGAGAGATGCTTGAAGGCCTTCGCCTGCGGGACGATGGTCCCTTGCCGCGGGCAGCGGGGACCCATGATGACCGGCATGAGCCACGGCAACGATCGCTAACGCCTGCTGGATCTGGCAATCATCTTGGGCGTTGTCGGGGAGGAGACCGATCGGGGCCTCAGGCGAGTTCAAGTACTTGATGTTGCGTGGGAAGGCGACACGCCTGGCAGGCGGAGCCGCTGCCGGTGTCCTCGGCATCCATCAGGCGGCGGTTGCCGACCGCGACCCGGCGGCCATCCGCCTGTGCTGTCGCTCCGGGGTGGCCAGGCCGAGCGCGTCCGGGCAGGTGATCACGATGACGGTGATGGCGAACAGCACCGCCGCGCTCACCGGGCGGCTGCTGGCCAGCAGCCACCCAGCGAACGTCAGCCCGCCGCCGGCCAGAGCCACCAGCACCAGCCAGAACGCGGCCCGGTCCGCCAGCCGCTGCCCCGGCGCCCTGGAGTTCTGCGCCTCCTGAACCAGCTTCACGATCTGCGCCAGCGCAATGCCGGCTTGTGCACCGGCATGCTCTCCCCCGTCACCATCGACTCGTCGACCTCGGACTCGCCGTCCGCCACCACGCCGTCGTCAGTAGCGCCGCCCCGGGCGCGCATCTCGAACCAGTGACCCAGCAGCACGAACGCGGCCAGCACCGTCGCCGCCTCGCAGAACATCCCGCCACCGGTGATCGTGACATACATCGAGTACAGCCAGCCGGCGCCGACCGCCACCGCGACCAGCACCATCATGTCCACGGCGCGGGCACGCAGCGCCCGCCACGCGCCGTCGAAGAAGATCCACGACGAGTAGAAGATCACCGGCAAGCTCAGCAGCAGCGCCCACACATCTTCCCGCAGTCCCAACGGAACAGGCACGTGCCACCATCGACGCCATCGACATCTCGGCATGCCCGGCACGGCCCATAGCCTCGTCCGGCGAATGGGCCGCAACGACCGCTGCCTCGTGACGGCGGCACTGACCTGAAAGCGGCTCTATCAGATCTCACGTGCCCGTTCCCACGTCAAGAAATCTGTACGCGCCCTGTGATGCGCAGTTTCCGTGCTGCGCGCGGAGGCCTCCAGCACAGCCTCGAGCCGGCCGACAGCGTCGTTGGCCCGATCCCGGACCTCGGCGAGCAGCCGATCCTCCGAAGCTCGCGTCCCGACACCCAGAGGCGAGCGGTACGCCAAGCAGCTCTGCAGCCACGCCGCACACATGACCAGCCACGCAGAATGGACACCGCCGGAAGGCATGATCGAGTTCCCCGACAACATGGGGACCTGCCGGATAATTCGCCAGCCGAGAAGACCTCATCGTGGAGTGGATCCAGTTATCAGGCCATTGACCGCCGACTCTGCACGTGCACATCTCTTTCTTCCCGGCCAGGCTCGGCGTGGCCAGCCTCGCCCGCCAGTGCACCGCTGTCTGGGCGGCTAAGGATCACCAAGCGCCGCGGCGGGGCGCAATCGCCGCGACGGCGGGTCCCGGTTCCCGGGTGCCGTGTTCTGATGGGCTGGGGACCTGTGTTCGGGCGACGGGTGGTAACGGGCCAGCCGCCGGGGCGAGTGATCAGGGGCTCTGCCGTAAGGACGATGGCAATCCACATGGCCCCGAGAGCCCAGCCGCCGAGGACGTCGGTGAGCCAGTTCGCCCCCAGATAGATCTGCGCTGCTCCAGCCAGGACCGTGGCCGCTGCGGCGCACGCCCAGATCACCGCCTGGGTCCTGGGCGGCCGACCTGCGGCCAGGATGACGGCAAGCATGCCGAAACAGGCGATGGCCGTCGTCGCCTGGCCAGAGGGAAACGACGGCCCGGCATAATGTCCGATCGATAGCGCGGCGGGCGGGCGTGACCGGCCCACCAGCTGCTGCGCCATGATGGAAAGCGACACCGAGCCGACAGCTGCCAGTCCGAGCATCATCGCCTGGTGCCAGCGCCGGCGGACAGCCAGGAATACGAACGTGACTGCCGCCAGTGCGACGATGACGATCACTGATCCCGGCCACGCTGCTACCTTGGCCGTGGCGGTCAGCCAGCCAGTCCGGTGTGTCGCAGCCCACCCGGCCACGCGCGGATCGCGCAGCGCGAGTTCATCAGGCGCGACGACGTCCTGGGTGATCGCCCCGAACGCCCACCCGGCCAGCGCCCCGGCAGCGACAGTGAACGTCAGCCAGAATCCGCGCGGGTCTCGGGCTTCTAGGCGCCGCCGCAACCAGACCACCTGGCGCGGGAACCGCCGCCGGAACCAGGCCAGCGGCGGGGTGGCGGCCAGCCGGTCGCCGGCTGCCTGGAGCCGCGGCCGGTCGGCGTATCGGCGGAGCAGGCGGGAGGCCACGAGGCCGACCACGATGAGCGCGAGGAGCCCTAGCCCGGCCCGCCCGGCGATCTTCTCGACGTGCTTGTAACTGGCTCCGGCCAGGTAGCCCAGGACCGCCATGCCGGTCCCCCACAGCACACCGCCGGCCACGTTGTAGGCCAGGAACACCGGGTACTCAACCTGGGACATCCCCGCTAGCCCAGGGACCAGCACCCGCAGCGCGGCCGTGAACCGGCCGAAGAACACAGCGCTACCCCTACGGCGGCGCACGTATGCACGTGCCGATTCCAGGTGCCTATCCAGGCGGCGGCGGATCACCGGGAGGCGGCCGATTGTCCCGTGCAGCAGCCCTTCCCCCCACCGCCGGCCAATCAGGTAGCCGGCCGAATCCCCGATCACCGCCCCGGCTACCGCGGCCGTGATCACCGCCCACAGCGGCACCGTTCCCCGCCAAGCCGCCACGCCGCCCAGGATCACTGCGACCTCGCCCGGAAACACGAACCCGACAAACGCGGAGGCCTCCAGTGCCGGCACCAGGAACACCAGCGCGATCACCAGCCACCCCGGAAGCGTCAGGATCTTGTCGACGAAGCCTGCGGCCAGGGCAGCATGCGCGTGCAAAGCGAACGCGGGTATCCGGACCTCCTCGATGACGACGCAGCCGTTCCTGCGATCATCTCAGAGTCAGATCAGGGCCGGACCTGGGCCCGCCCGGCTCGCCGGGCATGTTCGCCCTGGCCGACCCGGCGCGGATCCGGTCCCTGCTCGCAGCCTCCGGCCTGGCCGAGGTGGTCATCGAGCCGCTGGCCGAGAAGATCCTCCTGGGCGGTCGCGG
>DATKQH010000375.1:0-13177 GCA_035532775.1 Streptosporangiaceae bacterium | reverse complement strand
CGCCAGGCCGCTCATCCTGATGGTCGCGCCGCTGGCGCCGCACATCGCCGAGGAGCTCTGGCACCGGCTCGGGCACGCCGCCTCGCTGGCTTACGAGCCGTTCCCCCAGGCCGACCCCGCGCTGGCTGAGGAGGCGACCGTCCCGCTGCCGGTGCAGGTCAACGGCAAGACCAGACTGGTCGTGCAGGTCCGGGCCGGCGCCGGGCCTGACGAGGTCGATCAGGCGCTGCGCGGCGAGCCTGAGTTCGAGCGGCTGATGCAGGGACTGGTCATCGAGCGGATGATCGTCGTTCCCGGCCGGATCGTCAACGTCCTGACCCGGTAGCCGTTACGCAAGCGTCATCGGTGGTTCGCACCCAATTCGACGGTGTTCTTCATACATTGGGAATGTGCAGAAACCTGGACATCGACGTCGTGCCCTGATCGCGTCCAGCTGCGCCGTCGCCGCGGCCGTCGCCGCCATCGCGGTATCTGGCGCTCCGGTCGGGGCGCGCGATTCGGTCAGGGACGTCGCGACCGGGCGGCATGTCCGGGTCGCCGGCGCCACGTATCAGGCCCTCGCCACCCAGTCAGTCCGGCTGCTCGAGAGCACGTTCTACAACGGGACCGGCCTGTGGCACATGTGCGTGCCGGTGATCTGCAACACCAAGAACCGGGACTGGGGCGCCGACGCGCTGACCAACGTGCTCTACTTCCGCTGGCTAACCGACCACGACCAGACCGTGCTGCCGCTCGTCCGCACGCTGGCCCAGACGGCGCACCTGTGGACCCCTGGCGAGCGGGGCAGCAGCGACAGCGTGATGTGGGATGCCGTCGCCGACGCTCGCATGTACCAGGTGACCGGGAGCAAGGTCGCGCTCGCCAAAGCCGAGGCGGCCATGCGCTGGATCGGCACCGTCCCGGGTCTGGCCACCGGCGCCTGCCCCGTCATCGACTACCAGTGGCCGTACGGGCACCGTGGCCGGCTGAAGACGATCGAGACCTCGTCCAGCTATATCAAGGCAGCCCTGCTGCTGTACCAGATCACCGGGAAGCAGAGTTACCTGCTGCGCGCGGAGTCGCAGTACGCCCAGGTCCGCAGGTACTTCCTCGTGCCGTCGGCGCAGCTTTACACCGCCTACATGTTCGACAGCGGATCGGCCTGCCAGGTACTGCCCGGGCAGTACTTCGCCTCGGTGAACGGCAACATGATCTGGGCTGGCCAGGCGCTCGCCGCCGCGACCGGCAGCAGGCGGTACCTGAGCCAGGCGGTGGCCACGGCCCTGGCCGTGCAGGCGCACCTGAGCGATGGAGCCGGGGTGTTCGCCGACCTGCAGGCCGACAATGACATCACCGGGCCCCTCGTCGAGGCGATGTACTCCCTCGCCACGACCGGTCACCAGGCCTTCGCGGCGCGCTGGCTGATGACCAACGCGTCGGCAGCGGGCGCCGACGACAACTCCCTCGGCGAGTTCGGCCGGTTCTTCGACGGGCCGCCACCGGGCTCGCTGGCCACGGCCTGGCAGATCAGCGGCGGCATCGCCGTCATGCAGGCCGCTGCCGTGCTCTATCCCGGCGGCCATCCCGCCGATCCGGCCTTCTGGGCGCACGCGACCTTCGTGGCTGACAGCCGGAGCCTGCGCGGCCGCACCCTGCGCATCGCCTTCACCGGCCGGGCGATCGCGATCATGGGAACGATCGGCGACATCTGCTGCATGGCCGGGCACGCCAGGGTCTTCGTGGACGGCGTCCAGACGTTCAACCGGACCGGAATCTGGCAGAACATGAGCAGCCCGTCGCGGCGGCAGCCCGACCAGGTGCTGTTCGCCTGGCGCTGGCAGGCTGACGGCCACCACGTCATCACGATCCGCCCGGGGCAGTATGACCGCGAGGAAGGCGGCTCGTTCTTCCGGATGACCGGCTACCAGGTAGTTGGCTAGCGATTTGCCCGCACACCGTACCCGACCGGCTACTCGGTGCATATTATCTACCCGTGACTTTTGTGCGACAAGTCGGGTATCGCCTGCGCCGCCTCGGCCGACGTCCTCGGCCCCCTCGCCTGCGGGCCGGCGTGCTCCTCGGTGCTGCCGTCGCCGGAGCCGCCGGCATCGTCGCGTGGTCCGGCGTTATCGGCCGGCCCGCTGAGCCGCCATGGCAGTTCAAGGTCAGCACTGGTGACTACGCCGACCGGGCGACCAGTTCGGTCCGCCTTCTCGAGCACACTTTTTACAACGGAACCGGCCTGTGGCACATGTGCGTCCCGGCGGGCTGCTTCACCAAGAACCGGGACTGGGGCGCCGACTCGCTGACCTACGTGCTGTATCTGCGCTGGATGCTCACCCGCGATCCGACCGTGCCGCCGATCATGCGGACGCTCTCCCAGACCGCGCATGCCTGGGGGCCGGCCGACACGGGCAGCAGTGACACCGTGATGTGGGATGCGATCGCGGACGCCCGCGAGTACCAGGTGACCAGGGCCAGGATCGCGCTGGCGAAAGCCGAGGCCGCCTTCAGGTGGGTCGACTCGGTCAAGGCAGCCGGCTTCGCGGCCGGCGCCTGCCCGGCCATCGACTACCAGTGGCCGGACGGGCGCCACGGAGACCTGAAGACGCTGGAGACCGCGTCCAACTACATCAAGGCGGCACTGCTGCTGTACCGGAGCACCGGGCACCGGGCTTACCTGGCGAAGGCCGAATGGGAGTATGCGCAGGTCCGCCACTACTTCCTGACGTCGTCCGTGCCGCTGTACACCGTCTACGTGTTCGACAACGGCACGACCTGCCGCGCGCTGCCCGGGCACTTCTTCGCCTCGGTCAACGGCAACATGATCTGGGCAGGCCAGGCACTGGCGCGCGCCACCGGTGACCGCGGCTACCTGAGCCAGGCCATCGCCACGGCCAGGGCGGTGCGGTCGCGCCTCAGCGACGCGGCCGGAGTCTTCGCCGACCTGCAAGCCGACAACGATGTGGCGGAGCCGCTGATCGAGGCCATGTACGTCCTGGCCACCTCCGGTCACCAGGCCTCCGCCGCCAGCTGGCTGATGGCCAACGCCTCGGCCGCCGGCGCGGATACCAACTCCGCTGGCGTGCCCGGACGGTTCTTCGACGGGCCGCCGCCCGCGACGCTGGCCAGTGCCTGGCAGGTCAACGGCGGTACCGCACTGGCGCAGGTCGCCGCCGCGCTCGACCCGCACGGGCAGCCCGCCGATCCCGGCTTCTGGCGGCGTGCGACGTTCGTCGCCGGCGGGCAGAGCCTGGAGGGCCCCGCGCTGCACATCGCCTTCACGGGCCGGGCCATCGCGATCATGGGAACCGTCGGCGCGGGGTGCTGCAGTTCCGGGCATGCCAGGGTTTTCACGGACGGGACGGAGACCTACGACCGCACCGGCGTCTGGCAGAACATGACCGCTCCGTCCATCCAGCAGCCGAACCAGGTGCTGTTCGCCTGGCGCTGGCGCAGCGCGGGACGGCACGTCATCACGATCCGGCCGGGGATCTTCGACCGCGAGGAAGGCGGCTCGTTCTTCCAGATGAACGGGTACCTGCTGGTGAAGTAGGCGGGCTGATCGCCCGTCGTTCCGGGGGGTCCTGACTCGTCCGCCGACGAGCTGTTCGACCTCGGGCTCGGCTTCCTGCTCGACGGCATCTCCGCCCGGCTACCCGGTCAGCGGGCGACCGCGAAAGTCAGCGAGCTGAACGACGGCCCGGAGTAGACGCCGACGGCCGTGCAGGCGGTCGCCGTGGTACAGGACACGCCAAGCAGCCCGCTGCTGATGGTGCCAGCGGGGCTGGGCGTCCGCTGAATACGCCATTGGGTGCCGTCCCAGACCTCGGCGAAGGCCACCGGCGGACTAAAGTCATTGTTCGCGTCGGTACCAGCGGCGGTACATGCCGTCGCCGAGGTGCAGGACACGGCGCTGAAACCGTTCCGGCCCGTGCGAACCGGATTGGGCGTGTGCTGTACCTGCCACGTCGTGCCGTTCCAGCTCTCGGCCAGCGTCAGCGGGCCGCCGTTCTTGCTGAAGTACGAGCCGGCCGCGGCACAGAAGGTCGCCGAGGCGCACGACAACCCGTACAGGGAGATGCCCTGGCTGCCGGCCGGAAGCCCGGCGGTGGGCTGGAAGCTCCAGGCCGCGCCGTTCCGCACCTCGGAGTAGCTGCTGCCGACCGCGACGCAGGAACTGGCCGCCTCACACGAGACCCCGAAGAGCTGTCCGGCACCGGCCGGATGGGGGGTGACCTGGACAGTCCAGGCCCTGCCGTCCCAGTGCTCGGCCAGCATCTTGTCCGAGCCGGCCTTTACGCCCACCGCGGTGCAGGAACTCGCCGACGGGCACGACACGGCGGACAGGTAGCCGCCCCTGACCGCTGGGCTGGGCGTGGCCTGGATCTGCCAGCGGGTGCCGTTCCAGCGCTCGGCCAGCGGCTGGTCGTGCCCGGCCTTGAAGTACGTGCCGACGGCCGTGCAGGCGCTCGCCGATGAGCACGATACGCCGGCGAGCTCAGCGTAAGCCGCGCCCGCGGTGTCCGGCGTGGCCAGCAGGCGCCAGCGGGTTCCGTTCCATTGCTCGGCCAGGGTGCGGCCCACGCCGAGGGAATCGCTGTAGGTGCCGACGGCGATGCAAGCGCGCCGCGATGCGCACGACACCGCGAGGAACTGGCCGCCAGCCGTGCCGACCGGGCTGGGCGTGGCGTGGATCCGCCAGCTCGTGCCGTTCCACGCGCCGGCGAGCGTCAGCGGGCCGCCGCGGCTGTCGAAGCTCCCGGCCGCGGTGCAGGCCCGCGCCGCCGTGCAGGATACGGCGGTGAAACCGCTGCCGAGCGATCGGGCCGGGCTGGGCGAGGCCTGGATCCGCCAGACGCTGCCATTCCACCGCTCGGCCAGCGTCAGGCCCTTCTTGGCCTTCCCGGCGGAGCTGCCGACCGCGGTGCAGGCGCGCACCGAGGTGCACGACACCGCGAGGAACTCGCTGGAGGTCGCGCCGGCCGGACGTGGCGTGGCCTGGCGACGCCATCGGCCGCCGGTCCAGCGCTCGGCCAGCAGCACGCTGCGGCCATGTGCGGTGTCATAGCTCCCGGCGGCGATGCAGGCCGTCGGGGAGGCGCAGGACAGCGCGGAGAACCCGCTGCCGGCCGACCCGGCGGGAACGGCGGCAGCCTGGATCCGCCACTGCCTGCCATCCCATCGCTCGGCCAGCGGGATGCTGACTCCGGCACCGTTGCCGTAGGTCCCGCCGGCGGTGCAGGAACGCGGCGAACTGCACGACACCGCGAGGAACTCGCTGCCCTGGCTGCCGGCCGGGTCGGCGGTGGCCTGGATCCGCCACTTCGAGCCGTTCCACCGCTCAGCCAGCGTCGTGGTCTCGCCGGCGCTGGTGGTGCGGGCACCTGCCGCGGTGCAGGCACGTGCGGACGTGCACGAGACAGCGAAGAATCCGCTGGCCACGCTGCCTGCCGGGTAGCGGGCCGCCTGGATGAGCCAGTGCCTGCCGTTCCACCGCAGCACCAGCGGGAGCACCTGCTGGGCGGCGTTGAAGTAGTAGCCGGCGGCGGTGCAGGCCCGCGCCGAGGTGCATGACACCCCGAGGAACCTGCTCCAGATGGCGCCGGCCGGAACGGGAGTGTGCTGGACGCTCCATCGGCTGCCGTTCCAGCGCTCGGCCAGCGTGACGTCTGCGCCAGCCCTGTTCTCGTAGCCGCCGACAGCCGTGCAGGCCCCGGCACCGGTGCAGGACGTAGCGGTCAGCGCGCCGTTGCGCACGGGCGGGTTCACGGTCTGCTGCACGTTCCACTTGCCGGTCACCGCTGGCGGAATGGCGGGCTTGCTCGCCGGAAGCCAGATGTCCTTCGTCCCGCGCCGCCACAGGCCGGCCGGGAAGGCTGACCGCAACGGCGCCCACGGCCCGGTCGCGGAGACCACCGGCCGGGGATGCTGAGCCGGGCCGGAACCGTTCGTGCCTGGCTCGACCGCCCCGGCTGCCGGAGCCATCAGCGCTCCGCTCACGCCCACCATCAGGGCGGTGGCACTCAGGAGCCTGGCCATGGTCATTTCCGGCACCGCCATCGACGTAGGAGAACAGGAAATCCTGCAGACGAGGCAGGTCATTCCGGCACCTGACCGTACCGCACTGCGGCTAGAAATATCCGACATAACCGAGACTATGGTAGGGCCAGGGGTGCGCAGGCATTGACCCGAACCCGCCACGGGCGGAGGATCGGGTCGTTCTGGATGAACCGCGAGAAAGGCTGGGAAATGAAGAGATTCGGCGCCGGGTTTGCCGCGATCCTTGCTGGCCTGCTGTTCTTCGTCCCCGGAGTCCTGAATGCCACTCCCGCGCTAGCGTCCTGCTCCACGGCAGGCTGCCCTGCACCGGTCCCGTGCAATACCTCCGCCGGAGCCTGCTGGCACCCGGCCGTCGGGATGCGCTGGCAGTACCAGCTTCAGGCCGCCCGCAACGCCGCGGGAACGGCGTGCCTGTACCCCTCGACAGGAGGGATCAACGTCAACATCTCAGGGCCGCCAGCCGGCGGCGGCGCGGCGGTCAGGCCGCAGGTGTTCGACATCGACTTCCAGACCGACGCTTTGTGCACGGGCGGCACCATCACGAGCGAGAACACGGCCGCCGTCGCGGCCATCCACGCAAACGGAGCGCATGCGATCTGCTACGTAGATGCCGGAACAGCCGAGAGTTTCCGTCCTGATTATCCCGATTACGTGAACTTCAATAACCAGAGCGGCGGCGCCCTGTTCGGCAAACCGGTCGGCGGTTTCCGTAACGAGTACTGGCTGAACATCAACAACGACAAGGGGCAGCGCGACTTCATCCTGGCCGAGGTCGGAAAGCGGGTGGACCGGTGCGTAGCCAATGGCTTCGACGCCGTCGAGTTCGACAATGTGGACGCCTATCAGAACAAGACGGGCCTGTCGATCAGCGCCGATACACAGCTGATCTTCGACTCCGAGCTCGCGAACCTCGCGCACAGCAAGGGCCTTACCGTCGGCCTGAAGAACGATCTGGGCCAGCTGTCCGACCTGAAGCCGTACTTCGACTTCGCGATCAACGAGCAGTGCTTCCAGTACAAGGAGTGCAACTTCCCCGCGCCCGGGCTACCGGACTGGACGGCGTCAGGCAAGGTCGTGTTCAACGTCGAGTACAAGGCGTCGGCCGTGAACTGCTCACTCGCCGCCAGCTACCAGATCAGCTCGATCTACAAGACCGTCGACCTGTTCGACCAGCCCTGGACGCCCTGCTCCTGACCGCTCGCGAGCTCCCGCGCCCGTTGGGAAGCAGCTGAGAGTCTCGCGCTCACCCAGGACTGGGTGGTCCGCGTGCTGGGGTCCTGGCGCGGCGCCCGGTCGGCACCCGTTCGGTGAGCAGAACGCCGTCACCTGCACCGAGCTCAGCCAGATCGAACAGGTAATCCGCTGGTGGGCGGACGCCAGCGGCCGCAGCTTCGATGAGTGCGGCGAGGAGTTCGTCGGGCTGCATCGGTTGCCCCTTGGGTTCACGTGTCCTTGTGTCGGGCAGCCGCCGTCCGAGGAGTCCCCCGGGCGCCGGTATCGGCTCCTGCAGTTGACTGTCGCGAGCACCATGTTATTCTCAATCTGAGATGTTCTCAAGTTGAGAAGGATACCGATGACGAAGCCGTCCGGTGACGAGGAGTTCCTCGCCAGCTATGACCCCCGCAGCTACGACCCAATCGCGGTCACCGTGGACGTCGTCACGCTGACGATCAGGGACGGCGGCCTGCATGTGCTCCTCGTGCAGCGCGGCGTGCGGCCGTATCCGGGCCAGTGGGCGCTTCCCGGCGGATTCGTGCGGGCCGGATCGCGCGGCAGCGCGGGAACCGCCGAAGACCTTCCTGACGCGGCGATCAGGGAGCTGGACGACGAGACCGGCGAGCACCTCGGCCGGGTGCACCTCGAGCAGCTCGGCACCTACGGCACGCCGGACCGGGACCCGCGGATGCGGGTGATCTCGGTGGCCTACCTGGCGTTCGCTCCCGAGCTCGGCGAGCCGCAGGCCGGCAGCGACGCGGCCGCCGCTGCCTGGGTGCCGGTTGGCTCCCTCGGCCTGACCGAGGGCGGCGCTGGCCAGCGCCCTGGCACGACGAGGAAGCTCGCGTTCGACCACGCGCGCATCCTGGCCGACGGGCTGGAGCGGGCCAGGTCCAAGCTCGAATACACGCCGCTGGCCACCTCGTTCGTGACCGAGCCGTTCACGATCTCCGAGCTGCGGATGGTCTACGAGACGGTGTGGGGCGAGCCGCTGCATGCGGGCAACTTCCACCGCAAGGTGCTGTCCGTGCCCGGCTTCGTCGAAAGCACCGGCGAGACCACCGAGACCGGCGGCCCGCGCGGCGGCCCGAGAGCGCGGCTGTACCGGCCTGGCGACGCGCGGCTGCTGCATCCGGCTCTGCTGCGGCCGGGCCGCGAGGAGACGGTCCGATGACAACGGGCGAGGCGATCGCGCTGATCGAGGCGGCGGCGGCCGGGCCGCGGGACCTGTTCGGCCGGGACGCCGTCCGCTGCTACCGGCGGCTGGCCAGGCTCACCCACCCGGACGCGCTGCCAGGCGACACCCGCGCCGCGGCCGCGTTCGCGAAGCTGGCCGCCCTGTGGCAGCGGCATGGACCCGCGCACCGGTGCCGAGCGCCGCGGCAACCTGCTCGGCGCGCTGAACGGCTTCGCCAGCCTGGTGCAGGTGCGGGCGGCGTTCCCCCGCGGCGTCGATCGGCGCGACGCGGCGTGGATGTGGCGGCGGCTTCTCGTGGCGATCGGTGCCGCGCACCGGGCCGGGGTGATCCACGACGCCGTGCTTCCCGAGCACGTGCTGATCCACCCGGCCGAGCACGGGCTCGTCCTGGTCGACTGGTGCTACTCCGGCCGGCCGGGGGATCCGCTGCCTGCCGTGGTCGCCAGGTACCGCGACCGGTACCCGCCCGAGATCCTGGCCAGGCAGCCGGCCGGGCCCGACACCGATTTCTGGCTCGCCACGGCCTGCATGACCGAGCTGATGGGCGGCCGCGCGCCGGCCCCGATCACGGCCTTTGCCCGCGGGTGCATGCTCGCCAGCCCGCGCCGCCGCCCGCAGGATGCGTGGCAGCTGCTCGGCGAGCTGGACGGCCTGCTCGGACGGCTGTATGGCCCGCGCACGTTCCGGCCCTTCGCCATCCCGGCATAGGGCGCACAGGAAGGAGAACCGCTATGGGAAGCGGCCGATGGTCAACCGACGTCTACGACGACGCCGCGAGTTACCGCGCGGCCACTGGCGCCAGCGCGTTCGCGCACAGCGACAGCGGCGCGAGCACCGTGCACCCCGACCTCGACCCGCACGGCGTGCGGCTGCGGGAGAGCCGGGACTCGGCCGAGCATCCGCGGTCGCTCGCGATCGCCGTGCTATTCGACGTCACCGGGTCGATGCGCGATGTTCCGCGGGTGCTGCAGGCGAAGCTGCCGCAGCTGCTCGGGCTGCTGCTGCGCAAGGGGTACGCCGACGACCCGCAGATCATGTTCGGCGCGATCGGAGATGCGACCTGTGACCGGGCGCCGCTCCAGGTCGGCCAGTTCGAGTCGGACAACACGATGGATGACGACCTCAGCCGGATCTTGCTGGAAGGCGGCGGCGGCGGGCAGAAGACCGAGTCCTACGAGCTGGCCATGTACTTCATGGCCAGGCACACGGCCACGGACTGCCAGGACAAGCGCGGCAAGCGCGGCTACCTCTTCATCATCGGCGATGAAATGGCCTACCCGCGGGTCAAGCGCACCGAGGTCAGCGAGGTGATCGGCGACGGCCTGCAGGCCGACATTCCGCTCGCCCAGATCGTGGGCGAGCTCACCAGGAAGTGGGACACCTACTACATCCTGCCCGAGGGCGCCAGCTACGTCGGCGACGCCGAAGTGCTGCGCTTCTGGCGCGGGCTGCTCGGGCAGAACGTGATCGAGCTGGCCGACCTCGGCGCGGTGACCGAGACGATCGCCCTGACCGTGGGCCTGGGCGAGGACGCGATCAGCCTCGGCGACGGTCTGGCCGACCTGGACGATGTCGGCTCCGATGCCGCGCCCGCGGTGTCGAGGGCCCTCGCCGCGATCGGCTCGGCGCGCGCTCCGGCGATGATCTCGGTGTCACTCGACGATCTCGACGGCCCGTCAGGGAACGTGTGGCTGTGATCGGCTCAGCTGCCGGCTGACTGTGACGCTCCTCGACGGCTGGCGCGGAAGCTGACGCTGCTGCGAGGCCGCCTGATCGCCGAGTTCGGCGCTGCTCTGGCAGCCGACCTCGACGCCCCGCCGGTCACCGGCGCCTGCGCGGCCTACCAGGCATTCGCCGACCGGGTCAGGCTGGTCGACGGCGCGTACCTGACCCGCCTGCTGCACGCCGGGCCCGCGGTGTTCGAGGGCGCGCAGGGCGTGCTGCTGGACGAATGGCATGGTTTTCATCCGTATACGACCTGGTCGACGACCACGTTCGGCAACGCGGAGACACTGCTCGCCGAGGCAGCCATGACCGCTACGCGGCTCGGCGTCGTCCGGTGCTATCTGACCAGGCACGGGCCGGGGCCGCTGGTCACCGAGGATCCGACGCTGGAACTGCCCGACCCGCACAATGGCAGGAACGAATGGCAGGGCGCGTTCCGGGTGGGTCATTTCGACGCCGTCGCGCTGCGGTACGCGATCGAGGTGGCGGGCGGACCAGGCCGGGACCGATGGCGAACCCGGCGCTAGCCGCATGAGGTAAGTTCCGTTAACGGCACGGTTCTCGGGGAAACCGAAATCTATCGAAGTTATCGGCGCTCTGATACGTTTTAACCAGGATCTGATAGTTCGCACGTAACGCGGTCACGCCACGTGGGCCTTGTGCTCCACGTTCGGGAGGGCGTATGCCAGTCCGCTGGCGACCTAGGCTTGCGCCGACGTCGATGGTGGCCGTGGGTGTCATCGTGGCAATCGGCGCGGGCGTGCTCGCCCAGCACTCCTCAGTCGGCCGGACCGACGCACCGATTAACCCGGACATCCACAAGATCAAGCACGTCATCATCATCACTCAGGAGAACCGGTCGTTCGACACGTACTTCGGCACGTTCCCCGGAGCGGACGGCATCCCGAAGGGCGTCTGCCTGCCGGACCTGCGTGACAGAGGCTGCACCAGGCCGTGGGCTGACCATTACGACAGCAACGGGAACAACCCGCACGCCGAGGATTCCTTCCGGGCCGACATGAACGGCGGGAAGATGAACGGCTTCGTCACCGAGGCCGAGAAGGAGCTGTGCAAGCCCGGCGGTGGTCCCTGCCGCACCGACGTGATGGGCTACCACGTCGGCACGGACATCCCGAACTACTGGTCGTACGCGAAGAACTTCGTGCTCCAGGACCACATGTTCGAGGCGGCCGGCTCGTGGAGCCTGCCGGCTCACTTGTACGAAGTCTCCGGATGGTCGGCCAAGTGCACCAGAGCGGGCGACCCGATGAGCTGTACCAGTTCGGGGATGCCGCCGAACAGGAGAGCGGGCCACCGTGCGCCATTCGTCTGGACTGACCTGACCTACCTGCTCCACAAGAACCACGTGAGCTGGGGCTACTACCTCGACCATGGCGCCGTTTCCGACACCAACACCAGCGGCACCTGGGTGGTCTGGAATGTGCTGCCCGGCTTCACCGACGTACGCGCGGACAGCCAGCTGACCAACATCGGCCCGCTGAGCAGGTTCTACGCGCAGGCGAAGGCAGGCACCTTGCCGGAGGTGTCGTGGGTCGCGCCGGATCTGCGGGACAGCGAGCACGGTCCGGCCCTGGTCAGCACCGGGCAGGCCTACGTCACCCGGGTCATCAACGCGGTCATGCGGAGCCCCGACTGGAAGTCCAGCGCGATCTTCCTCACCTGGGATGACTGGGGTGGCTTCTACGACCATGTGGATCCGCCGCACGTCGACTCCCTCGGCTACGGCATCCGGGTACCGGCCATCCTCATCAGCCCGTATGCCAGGCGCGGCTTCATCGACTCGCAGACACTGACCTCTGATGCCTACCTGAAGTTCATCGAGGACGACTTCCTGGGCGGCGCCCGGCTCGATCCGGCCACCGACGGCCGCCCTGACTCGCGGCCCACCGTCCGCGAGAACGCGTCCATCCTGGGCAACCTGATCAACGACTTCGACTTCACCCAGACTCGGCGACCACCGCTGATCCTGAACCCGTGCCCGCCGAACATGACGCTGATCCCCAAGCCGAAGCCCGGGTGCACCGACATGGTCGCGCTGCACACCAACAAGTGGGGCAACAGCTGACGTGCCCGCTCGGGGACGCGAGCGGCTAGAGCGCGAGGTCGACGATGACGGGGGCGTGGTCGCTCGGGCCCTTGCCCTTGCGTGCCTCGCGGTCGACCCAGGCGTCCTTGACCAGGCTGGCCAGGGCGGCGTTGGCATGGACGAGATCGATGCGCATGCCCATCCCCTTGTGGAACGCGCCCGCCCGGTAATCCCAGTAGGTGAACGGATGCGGGCCCTTGGCGATGCGGGGGACGATGTCGGTCAGGCCGCGGCTGCGCAGGGCGGCCAGAGCCGCGCGCTCGGCCGGCGTGACGTGCGTGGAGCCGACGAAGGCGGCCGGATCCCAGACGTCGTCATCGGTCGGCGCGATGTTGAAGTCCCCCATCAGCGCGTACGGACGGTCGCTCGCTGCCTCCCCGGCGACATCGGCCTCCAGCGCGGCCAGCCAGCGCAGCTTGTAGGCGTAGTGCGGATCCTCCGGCGCGCGGCCGTTCGGCACGTAGACCGACCGCACCCGCACCGGCCCGCAGGTCGCTGCGATCGTGCGCGCCTCCGTGGTTCCCGGGTCGGGGAAGCCTGGGTCGTCGGACAGCCCGCGGACGACCTCGTCCAGCCCGACCCTGGACAGCACGACGACGCCGTTCCAGCGGCCCTCGCCATGGTGGGCCACCTGGTAGCCCAGCGGCGCGACGGCTTCGACGGGGAACGCATCCGCGGCGACCTTGGTCTCCTGCAGGCACGCCACATCGGGCGCGGCCTGCTCCAGCCACTCCACCAGCCGGGGCAGCCGGGCCAGCACCGAGTTCACGTTCCAGGTCGCTATCCGCACCCTGCCATCCAACCAGGCGCCCGCCCGGCCTTGTAGCCGGAGCACTGACCCGGTGCGCTGCCCGCGCTGCCGCAGGCAGTCCGGACGGGGGTTGGTTAAG
>DATKQH010000374.1:0-9848 GCA_035532775.1 Streptosporangiaceae bacterium | reverse complement strand
CACCACTGCGCAGGAAGCCACAGATACGAGCCGCGCGACCGGGGCGCGCAGCGTTCTGGACCGTCAAACGGAGCCGGACATCAGGAACGACCTCCCCGGAGAGCCCGGGCCGATCGAGCACACCCTGCGCGAACTCGGAATTACCCAACCCGGCCTGCTCGCCCACGGAGCCGAAATCGACCGGGCAGCGGAGCTCCTCATCATCGATGCCGCCACCGATCTCGGACCCCCGCGGAGGCGGCCCAACGCTATCACCCTGAACAGATCAAGAGCCACCGCCGCCCTCGTCAACCACGCCCTCGCCTCGGGCGACCCCCGGGCGACGGCGCTCCTTCGACGACCAGAGCCAACTCAGCGAGAACAACCAGAACCAGAGCCAGAGGCAGACTGAGGGGGGACGGAATTGACGCCTTGATGACACAAAGAGGCATCGTTCTGTCGCGGTCGGACGCTCCCCATTCTCCAGCTGACCTGGGCAAATGTGAAGACTGTCTGCCCGGCAGCCCGACCATGGTCCCCGGTCGCGAGTCCAGTTAGGGTGCCCGGTGGCTAGTCTTCCGCTAGTCCCCTGATCTGCAGCGCAGCCGTTCTGGCTGGTGGTTGCTTAGCCTTGTGGGGTGCGATTAGTCACGCCTCTTGACCCTTGTGGTGATGTGCGCGCGGTGGCCGCTGCGGCTCGGATTTCCTGGTCCAGGTCACCTTCGTGTTCGCGATTCTTGCGTCCCGGCGGGACAGGCGGCGTGCAGGCTGCCACGTGGCCAGTTTGCCCACCGTGGCCAGGATCTGTGGCGGTCTCGGCGCAGATCACGCTTCCGGCACCGGGTCGGGGAAGCCTGTGGGTCGGCCGCAGGCGGTGATCACGGTGCATTCTGGCCAGCGGAGCCAGTCAAACGGCATGAGGAAACGCTGACGATGGCCGGAACCCGCATCTGGCAAGCGTCCCGGATTCCTGCGGCCGCAGACCGGACATCTCCAGCGCGCGGACGGCCTCGCCGCAGTCGCCGGGCGCTGCTTCGGCTGTGGACCTTGCTGCACGCTCAGGCTCTCCTTGACGGAACGATCGGTGGGACAGAAGACGTCGCCTTCATCGAAGACGATCGTCGGCGCCTGGGCGCACGGCGGCAGACCTGACCAACTGCCTGCAACCCGGAAGGGATCGGCAGCCAGATGCGGAGCTGCAACCGGCCGGATGGGGCGTGGACAATATCAGGGCCGATAACGGCGGGCCGCAGCACCTGATGGCCGCCGGACACCACGGGGCTGACCCACGTTCAGCCGGTAACAGGCACCACGATCACCTGCTGCGTACTCTGCAACGGCATGATCCGCCGACTACCGGGACGGCGGCCGCTCAGTATTCCAGACTCGATCTCGGGCCGGGCACTATTACCGCACATGCCGAAAGTAGTGCGTCTCCCACGGCACATAAGGATGCCGATAAGCGCATGGACTTGCATGGCTGCCCTTGATCGCCCGCCGAATCTGGAATCAGGACACTTCGCTCCAAACCTCAGTTGGGGAGTTATCAGCGCTACCAGATCGATGCTCCTATGTCTGTCAATGGCTCGGATCATGTTTTTGGTTCTTTATTTTCCGGGGCTCGGGAAATGTTGCTCTGGCTGGGGCTGCTGGGTGCGGACACGGCAGGGAAGGGCCACTCCGGGCGGAGGGCAGGCTCTTATTAGGTCACGCGGGCAGCGGGTCTGGTGTGTGGCCCGGGGGCGGCCGGCAAATCGGTAGAAGGCCAGCACCTGGGTGGGGCAGCCGATTAGAGGGTCAGGCCGCCCCCGGAGTCAGGGCTGTCAGTCAGCGGCGGCGCGGAGGCAGGGGTAGACCTCGCGGGCGACGTAGCGTTTCAGGCAGCGCATGATCTCTTTCTTGGACAGGCCTTCGGCGGTGCGCCGCTCGGCGTAGGCGCGGGCCGGCGGGTGGGAGCTCATCCGGGTGATCACGATCCGCCATAGGGCGTGGTTGGCCTGCCGGTCGCCGGCGGGATTGAGGCGGCGCCGGACGGTCTTGCCGGAGGAGGCGGGGATCGGGGCTACGGCGCACAGGTGCGCCCAGGCGGCCTCGGAGCGGAGCCGCTCGGGGTGGTCCCCGGCGGCGGCCAGGAGCAGCGCGGCGGTGTCGGGGCCGGCGCCGTGCAGGGCGATCAGGCCGGGGGCGTGCCCGGCGGCCAAGGGCACGATGAGCGCGTCCAGCCGTTCGGGCTGGCTGTCGAGGAACTCGGCGCGGCGGCCCAGCTCGCGCAGCGCGATCCGGGTGTGGCAGCCGACGGCCGCGCCGGGCCGGGGCCGCAGGGACGCCAGGTCGGTGACCAGGTCAGCGGTCGCGTGCGCGGCGAACCGGGTGCGCAGGTCATCGGGGCCGGTCACGATCAGGGCCCGGGCCTGGTTGATCGCCTGGGTCCGCTCGGAGCGGGCGCTGCGCTTGGCGACCATCAGCGCCCGGACCGCCTCCACGGCGCCGTCCCGTCCTTTCGGCGCGCCGCGGGCCCCGCCGGACTGCGCGGCACGTGCCGCGCTGACCGCGTCGAGAGGGCCGGATTTCCCCTGGCGGCGGCGGTCCTGCCGGTCGGAGCGATCGACCCCGGCGACCCGGACGCCGGCAGCTGACATGTGGCGGGTCAGGCCGGCGCCGTAGCTGCCGGTGCCCTCGATCCCGGCCAGGCACACCGTCCCGAACCCGCCCAGCCAGCCCAGCAGGCCCGCATAGCCGGCCGCGCTCACAGGGAACTCCCGGACGCCGAGCAGCCCGCCGACCGGATCCAGCGCAGCTGCGACGTGGGTACCGGCATGGGTGTCTGCCCCGCCGGTAATTGCGCGTGTCAATACAATGGTCACTGCCATCTCTTTTCTCTGGTTGAAGAGGTGGCACGCACCCGCTGGCCCGCCGGATCCTGTGAACCCCGGCCTCTTCCCAGGCCAGGCAGATCAGACCGGCATGCCGGTGGGTGCCTGAAAACCTGGGATCCCGGCCGACAAATCGATCGCAGGACAGCCCGAAACGGCGTCAGCCGATTAGGAGGTCAGACCGGGACCCAGGCCCCGACCCTACGCCCGAACCACCTCAAAACCGGGGAGGCAGGGCCGGAAGCACTTATCCACATCCTCCCTGCCGACTATGAACGGTTTGTGCAGGGCATTGATCTTCCCGGCGGTGAGTAATCTGTGCGGTCTCGTCCGGCATTTGACCCAGCGGTCAAGGCGTTCGGAAGGTCCTTTGTTCGGGCTCAGCGACGGAGTGGCCTGAACTTGCAGACGTTTGCTCCGACGTGATGAGCCGCTCAACGTCGGCGAGAACGGTCATGTGGCCTTGTCGTCCGAGACGGTCGAGAACCGTGCGCGCTTTGGCCTCCGCTGCTGGATCGCCACACGTAAGGGCGGCAGCTAGAATCCGTGGCGCATGCTGGAGCAAGTCGTATCGTTTCCAGTCCTCCTCGCCGCCCGACATGAGAGCGTCGAACACGTCGATGGTCAGCGCCGGTTCGGCCTCGGCCGCCCGTGCGAGGGACTCGCCGAGCATGCCCTTGGGGTTGAAGTCCGGATCGCTGGTTGCCAGCTGAAGGATCGGCAGAGACCAAACCGTTGGGAAGACCTCAGCACGGACCCACCAGTAGAAGCCTGCGAGTTCGGAGGCGCTGGCTCGGCCGGCCCGTATTTCGGTCACTCGGCGATCAATCAACTGCTGCGCGCGCTGCAGGGCTTCCGGTGGCACCGCCTCGGCAGTGCCCGCTTGCATGAGCGACCAGCCGAGGGTTCCCAGTGCGTCGCTGATGACTGCTGGAGAAACGTCGGGGGACGTCAGCGCGGCGACTAGCGGGTCTTGGTAGTTGATCAGCCCCATGACATAGGCGGTCACGATATGCGAGGCGGCGGTGGCGAGCGCCGGGCGATTCCCGCGCCAGCCGTCGGTGTGCTCCAGCGCAGCGTACGCGTCAGACATCATGCTGAGTGTTACGGGTCGTATCAGCTCTAGGAAGGCGGCGCCTGTCCGGTAGATGCGCAACGCAACGGAGACGATGACGTCGGCACGAGCCCGGGTTTCGTGGTCGGCGCTGAGCACTGCAAACAACTTGCCGGAACGTTCCTCGATCCAGGCGCGGTCAGCGTCCCAGATATGTCCCAGCGATTCGCCGATTACCGCGGCGACGGCCAGGCTGGGGTCGTTCGCTGCGTCAGCGTGCTCGGAGAGCATGTCGAAGATGTGCGCCCGTATCGCGCTGAAGTCATCGTCGTCGCGCTTCGCGATTGTCCGGAGGAGCTTGACTGCGGCACGGATCGCGGTCGGCCGTGTGCTGTTCAGCGACAAGGTCATGGCGTCCATGTTGCTGCCGCCGAACTTACCCTCATGCTGCGGCGTCGGATCGGCGTGACTCGTCAGCAGGCTGATGATTGCCCAGAGCTTGGTCGCCTCGTCGGCTGTTAGCTGGTCACCGCGGCTTGTCAGGTAACCAGTCGCGAAGTCTGCCGCGTTGCGTTGCGCCCACCGCCAGGCGGGATCGTCAGCGGAAAGGTCCGAGGAAATGTCCTGTCCGGTGTCGGGGAGCTGCGCGAGGTTGGTAAGCAGTTCCCAGACGCCGGCGGTTGGCTGGAATCCGTTCGGCAGCGCCTTCGTCCAACCAGCGACGGCCGCTCGAACGTACGAGCGTCTGAGAGAAAGCAGGTCGTCTGTGAGTGCGGCGAGCAGGTCCGGCTGGGTTTCAGCAACAACCTCAAGCTCGCGCGCGAGTCCTTCGAATGACGGACCGAAGTGGTGGTCATCTCCGGGCTGCCACGTCGCCAGAAACGTTCGCAGTTCAGCGGATGACATCGCGCCGAGGGCATCATGGTCGACCGGGCTAGTCGGCCCGATGAAGCCACCGGTCATGTAGATGTCGAACTCTGGATGTTCCATATCGCCGAACTCAGTCTTCAGAGTGGTCAGCTCGGCCGTGAGCCCGGCAGGCAAGACTGGGCCGAGAGGCAGCAGAAGGCGGTATTTCATCCGGCGGCGGATCGCGGCGACATCGTCGTTGCTCACTTCGGAAGGTTGGGTCTGGCCGTATGCAGCGATTTGGCGTATGACATCGTCATCGCCCTGCCATGCCTGCGCGTCGACTATTTCCTGCCATATCGCGACGTCTTCAGACGATAGGTGCGGGATCGTAGCCAAGGCGAGGTGAACGTACTCGGGCCGGGAGCCAAGGTCGAGCAATTCCTCCTTGTTCAGGAGCGTCCGGGCGACGTCGATAGCTGGCGGGGAAGGGTCAGCCGAGATAACCTGAGCCGTGGCCTCGACCGCGATCCGCGCGAGGATGCCGCGGTCACGCGCTTCAAGAAAGTCGATGACCTCATTCAGCTGACCACCCTTCGCGAGTTGCGACGCGGTGTCGCGAACGATGTCGACCAGCGCGTCGCTGATTTCGTGGAGGCCGGAATTCTGCGGACTCGGCGCAATCGACGGACGCCACAAGTGCCCGCTCTCAGAAACTGCCTCGCCATCGGACTGAATGTCCAGCGCACGGATCAGCCACCCCGCCGCGGACTTCAGCCCATCCACGCCAAGGCTAGCGAGAAGCTGAGCTACGCGAGGAGCCAACTCACGGAACCAGAATGAATCAATTGAGGAGACGACGCGGGTCCGGGTGCCAAGGACGGTGACCTCCTCGCCCCCAGCTCCCGGCTCGAATGCGCCGGCGAGCAGCGTCCGGGCCTGCCTCGGATGACCCGGTGCAAGAACCTCGGCGAGGCTAACGACCATGCCGGCATCTACCCAGTTATCACCTGCCCGCAAATCCCTGACGATCTGGGGAACAAGGCGGACCGCCTGCTCCGCTGGCACCGCCAGGGCGGCTTGCAGGACAACCCGCTGTACCCACGGATTCTCCGAGGTGGCGTGATCAAGCAGCAGGTCTGATACCGCGACCGGCTCGTCAGCTGCCATGCGGGCTAGGTATTCGCCTTCCGGCCACGGCCGAGGCCGCTGACGGCCTGCTTCATCAAGCCACGGCTCCGGCTCGGTCGCGAACATGCCGAGAGCGGCGAGAGGCTCTATCCAGTTCGGGTTCTGCAGCTCGGCGAAGAACAACCGCTTCAGGTTCTCATCCGTCAAGGAACCGGCAACGACCTGGACCTCATCGGCTTCCGGGGTCGCCCAACCAGCATTCATGGCGCACCGCCTGTCACACGACGGTTGGCCTTGGCGATGATGTCGCGCATGGCGCGAGCGCGGTCGGCCATGTTGCCTAGCCGTGTCAGCATGGCCTCCTCGATGATTCGAAGTTCCAATTCGACAATCTCCCCAGTCGGCAGTATCCGCTCCGGTTTGGAGTAGTCCCGGGCATGGGTCCACTCCCGGAAGAACTCAATCGCCCGGTGCAGTCGCTTCACCGCGCCGTCGTCAAGGTTGCCGATCTGGCCGGTCGCGAGCATCGCTGTCAGCTCGCGTGCGTTCTGATTGCCGACGGCCGCGGCCGCCGCAACAACCCGGGCGGCTCGGAACACACCGGCCGGGACCGCCCGTGGCGAGTCATCGTCCTCATCGCCCACTACGTCGGCGAGGTCCAGATTCTCGCCAGTCCACGCCCGAAACAGCTCAAGCGCCGGCCGGTTCACATCGCTGCGGTCCTTGACCGGGTCCCCTAGAGTACGCGGCAGCTTGCTGAACAACTCCCGGAGACAGTGTCCGGCGATCATCAACCGCGGGTGGCTTAGCTGCTCCTGGCACAGTGCCCCGACAGCCTGGAGGTACAACTCGCCCAGGTCGGAATGAACCTGACGCAGCAGGTCCAGCAACGCTGTGCGATCGGCGGTCCATACGACAGCCATTGCCAGTGGCGTAGCATCAGCGGTCCCTGTCCCGGACGCCGGCGTGATCACGCACACAGTCTGCAGCATTACGCACGATGCCGTGTTGGCTGTCGCGTCGGCAACGGTGCCTCAGCTTGTCATTTGACCTCGGAGTCCGGCCTTCCCGAGATTTGTGATCTTGTCCTGGCGTGTCGTCATGACATGACACGGCCACCGCACGATGATCTTCGGGGGGACTGCTCCCAGATGAGTTGACTCAACTCAAGCCGGGGCAGTCCTTGATCGCATCCACCATCGCTCGGCGGCAGCTCGTTTCCGGCCGCCCGCCCGCTGTGGTCTGGCAAGCCGGGACCGGCAGCAGCGGCGCAAGCAGCTCCCATTCCGCATCACTGGTATCGGAAGGGTAGCGGCGCTGGCGGCGGCAACCCGGGCGTGCGCATACGCAAGCAAGCGCAGCAAGGCAAACTGGCACCAGGGCTCCTGGTGGTGCTGGCTGGTTTGGTCACCGCCGTGGCTACCAGGAGCCCCGCTCACCCTCCAGACGGCACGCCGGCCCAGCCCAAACATCACAAACCGCCGCCTTATCCGGGTTCAAAGACAAGCATCAAGGCACACTGGCGTTATGAGTGCCCCGTCACCTGCTGCCGGCGGCTCCGCCGGGCATGCCCGTATCTGGGTGACGTCGATGGGGGGGCCGCTGCTGGTCGTGCCCGTCTCCGCGCTGAGCAGCTGGGGCGGCTGCACCACAGCGGGAGTGATCATGGGCGGCACCGAAACGCCGGACGACTACGACCGGGCCTGTGCGGTGCAAGGCCTGGCCGGGGCCATCGCGGTGGGCGACGAAGGGGCACGGGCCCTGGTCCTGGCAGACGAACCTGCCACCAGCTGCTACCTGCCCGGACATCGGGCGTTCCTGCGGTGGCTGGCGGCCGGCTCCGAAGCCGAACTGGCCGCCGCAGCCAATCGCGTCCTCGCTGACCCCGCCACCGCCTGGCAGGACTATGGCACCTGGACCACAGACGGCCCGGCAGTGCTCATGGACTCCGCCAATGCCGGGACCGATCTGGATGTCGAGTACCCCGGCGACGGGCTGCCCGATCAGGCGCCCGTGCTCCTGCCCGCTGGCACCTGGAGGGTCCGAGCCGTCTACGCCGAGCCGGGCCGGCATACATGGGCCGGCCTGGTCCACCTCCTGCCCACCAGCCCATAGGGCATGACGACCAGCCAGATCAAGATCATCCCACCGTGGCCAGCCCGCCATGCCCGCACCAATCAGGGTTCAGAAACAGGCGGATGCGGAACGCCGGGTAATTACCCAGGGGTGATGCCCAGCCAATTCCCCGGATGGCCTGGCCTGCGGCACACGAGAACCGCTGGGACGCCAGGGCGGCCCGGATGACTGTCCCTGCTCAGGTCCATGCGAGGTACATCGCAGGTCTACGAGAGGTCTGTATCCTTGGCGCGAGCGACGGCGGATATGGCGGAAGTCGACTCCACATGCTTGCTGCTACGTTCGCGCCTCGGGCGTGTGGACGAAAAAGACGTTGAGGTCAGCAAACCGTTCTCCGTCGCCTGGCCAGTGGACCGTCGCCCGTAGCTCTGTCTCGTTGGCTGCCTCTTTCCATGAAACGAACGTCTCATGCTCGGCGAGCGCCGACCTTGCTGCTGTGAGGATGCCCGTCAGACCCTTCTCGCGCACGAACATCACGATCGCCAGCTTCGTGTCCCGCCAGCCGGTGTAGCGGAAGAGCTGGTCGATGGTCTTGCTGAAGCCCTGGACGCCCGACCAGAACTTGCACTCGCAGATGAACAGGTTGCGTCCTTCGTGGCGGATCAGGATGTCCGTCTTGCCCTTGTTGTTGAATGCCTCGGCGTGGGCGCGACCGGCGTAGTGGGTGTTCAGCGTGGCGACAATGGTTTGTCGCCGGTCCTCCTCGCCCATCCCGGCGTAGGTGCGTGGGCTCTGCTCCATCTGCTGCGCCTGCATGCGCATGACGCTCAGGATGTGCCCGAAGACGCGTTCGTCGAGAACGGGCTCCAGTTCCGGCCGCCTGTCGTCGGCCCATGTCTCCGGCAGTGACGGGGCTGGGCGGCGCACAAGCACATCCGGTATGTAGGTCTTCTTGCCGGAGTCGCCAGGATGGCGGACGGGGATCTTCGACCGAGCGAGATGCGCGTCGCGCTGCTCGATGCGCTGGAGCCGACGATCAATAACTTGGCGCGCCTGCTGTTCGAGAATGCCGTTGAAGGAGTCAATGTCGGCGCGCGCGTACGTAAGCCACCGGTCCACCGACACGATGAAACCGTTGACGGTGGCGTCGATGTCCAGTTGATGGTCGTGCGGGTACTCGATGGTCAGCACGAGCTCGTCGGCCTTGATACAGGCGCGTGGCGGGTTGAGGGTGAACAAGTTCGGCCGAAGCTTGAAGACATCGGCCTCCCCCTCGAACGGCACGTGGACGACGACGCGGTAGCCGGGGTAGCTGCGTACAGCGTCGGAGTAGGGGTCAAGGACTATCCTCATCGGGTCGCGCGAGACATCGACGCCGATCTCCTCTGGAGGTTCCATCCATACAGCATCCGGCTTGAGCTCTGGACAGGCGACGGCGAAGTGGTGTGCTAGGGCGGCGGCCCACTCGTCAGCGTCGGCCTGCTTCAGGCTTCCCTCCGGCTCGACGTCAACGGCAGCGGCCATCTTCTTCGTCTGCGCCTCGAGCGCCAGCCGCAACTCGCCCTTGTTGAACATCAACTCGTCCACGCGGCCGAGGATACGCAAGATCGAACACGCCTTCGTGTACAGCCCGAAGACCCGCAGGAGCGCACCCCTTTTGCCGATGTTCGCCGCGCACGAGCCGCCGTTAGGGACGCTTGGCGAGGCCAGGTCAGGCGGTACCGCAGCCGTGCCGATCGGGATGTTCTGTGGCCAGATGAGCCGGCCGGAAATTCAGCTGCACCTGGTCCGGGCCGGTGCGTACCGTGGCCCGGTGATCAGCTACCAGTGGCGCGGGAAGTTCGCCAGCGCCGAGGTTGAGGCCTTGCACGCCGACGGCTTCGGCC